>CAMBZU010000007.1 GCA_945872355.1 Chitinophaga pinensis | reverse complement strand
ACTACTATTGCTGCGTTTTACCGACACGTTTCAATTTAAAGATTTTAGGTAAATTAAAGGAATAAAATTATTACTGGTATGAAAAAGGATAAGCGTAATTAAGTTTTTTAAAATTAATTAATCCAAAAAAGATTGTGTGTAAAAATATAAATCTTAAAAATTTTAGTTTAATAAATAATATTATTTTTGGGCAATTAAATAATTAAACCATAATAGCATGATAAAAAATTCAGGTAAAACCCTATTTGTATTAGGAGCAATAGTTTTTGTAGCCTTAAGTAGGTTGTTGCCACATATTCCTAACTTTACTCCAGTAGCAGCAATGGCCTTGTTTGGTGGTGCTTTATTCACCAACAAAAAATCGGCTTACCTGCTTGCATTTGCAGCGCTGCTCACGAGCGATATATTAGTGAATACACTGCTTTACAACAATTATAATTTTATCAACTACCTCGCTCAACCATTTGTTTGGGCAGTATATTTTTCTTTTGGATTAACCGTTTTTATGGGTATTTCTATTAAAAATAAACTAAATATTAAAAGTGTAGCTTTATGCTCAGTGAGCTCATCACTCTTGTTTTGGTTAGTAACAAATTTTGCTTGTTGGCCTGCAAATCCGCTTTATGCGCAAAACTTTTCAGGATTAATCAATTGCTATATTGCTGCCATCCCATTTTTAGGGAATGTAGTAGGCGATTTATTTTTTAACACACTGCTTTTTGGAAGTCTTTTTATAGCTTCAAAAAAAATTCCTGCACTGGTAAGATTGTAATTTTAAAGCATTTTTTTTAGCTGCCCCAAAGGTGGCTTTTTTTATCTCTTTAAGTTTTCAAGAAGCTAAGTGTAATAAATACAATTAACCAGTCTTAAAAAACAATAATTTACGTCCATGTTCATTGCAAAATAGATTATATTTGCCTTCCTTTTTTTGGGGGTGGGTACATTACTTTAAAACAAACTAATTTAAAACTTAATTTATGGAAACGCTACAAGCAAAATCTGATTATGAATCAAAACTTGGTGACTGGATTAACGATGAAAAGGCCGCAGTTAAACTAATTAATGTAACCGGACATCTTTGGTTCGACAAATCTGTTGAATTAATTTTATTTCGTAATCAACTGGTCGACCGAAGTGCAAGTGAAATTTTAAATTTACATCAATATGCACACAACGTAGTTAATCAGCCTGTTAATATTTCTGATACGCTTGCCTTAGCGCTAGCTATTGATGCCTTGCCAAAAATAGCAGCCGCAAGAATCGATATCGGACGTTTAGGAGCTGAATGGCTATTAGAAAAGTCATCTGGTATTAGCATTAAAGATTTTGTAGATAAACAATTGAAGAGTTTTATTGAGCATACAGGAGCCGATTTTGCGCCAAAAGATGTAGTGCTTTTTGGTTTCGGACGTATTGGACGATTGGCTGCCAGAGAATTAATAGCCCAAGCTGGCAAAGGAGAGCAGTTAAGATTGCGTGCAATTGTTACACGCACCAATTCAAATGAAGATATCACAAAAAGAGCCGACTTATTAAGAACAGATTCTGTTCATGGGCCATTTCCTGGAACAGTGATTGAAGATTTTGAAAACAAAGCATTAATTGTTAATGGACACAAAGTGGCAATGATAGCTGCCAATAAACCTGAAGATATTGATTATACTTTTTTTGGTATTAGCGATGCATTGTTGATTGATAATACCGGAATCTCAAGAGATCGAGAAGGCTTGAGTAAACATTTATTGTCCAAAGGAATCGAAAAAGTGCTATTAACTGCACCGGGTAAAGGTGATATTCCAAACATTGTGCATGGCGTAAACAATGGTACTTGGGAAGCCAATGAAACTATTTTTTCTGCAGCTTCGTGCACCACAAATGCAATTGTGCCCGTGTTAAAAGTTATTGCCGAAAAATTAGGCATCGAAAGAGGACACATTGAAACAATTCATTCTTATACTAACGATCAAAATTTATTGGATAATTATCATCCTAAATACCGTAGAGGTCGTTCGGCAGCCTTAAATATGGTAATTACCGAAACAGGTGCCGATAAAGCAGTGGCTAAGGTATTGCCTCATTTGGCAGGAAAGTTAACAGGAAATGCTGTGCGTGTGCCAACACCTGATGTTTCTTTGGCTATTTTAAATCTTAACATCAGTAAAAATAGCAGTAAAGATGAGGTGAATGAAATTATTAGAGCTGCAGCATTGCAAGGTGATTTGGTGGAACAAATACAATATTCTAATTCAAATGAATTGGTTTCAACCGATTTGGTTGGTAATCCTTGTGCTTCCATTTTTGATAGCCCAGCAACAATTGTTTCTAAAGATGGTAAAAGTTTGGTCTTGTATGTTTGGTATGATAATGAGTATGGCTATACACGACAGGTAATTCGATTGTCAAAGGAATTAGCAGGTGTAATCAGAATGCGTTATTATTAGTGTTAGAAGTAAAGATAATGAAGCTTGGAAATTAATTTTTCCAAGCTTTTTTTTTGCATTATTTTAATCGAAATATTTGAGTGTAAACTTTTATATATTAATTAGTTGCATTGTTGAATTTTTATTTTTATTTTTACCCGTTAAATTTTGCTAACGAATGGCAATTGGCAAGCGTTAACAATTAGTGAACTAATCATATTTCAGATGAATAAATTTGTCAAGCTAATCTTTGGATCAATTGCATTATTGGGTGCAGGGCGCATTAGCGCTCAGATTGTAGTAAATACTACTACCTATACTGCTCCTAATCCGGCAACAAGTTTGGTAAATAATGTACTTTTAGGAACAGGTGTTACTGCAAGTAATATTGTTTTTACGCCAGGTGCAAATTCAAATTCACAAATTGGTTATTTTAATGGCGCTAATTCAAACATAGGATTAGACAGCGGAATTGTATTAAGCTCAGGAAATGTTTTAGACGCTGTGCCCGGGAGTTTTGTAGGGGGAGTTGGTAATTTTCTTTCCATGAATTATCCAGATTTATTAACCGTCGCAAATTCAGTACCCCCGCTAATCGGACAGGTTTTTAATGTAAGTAATGTTTTTGACGTAGCTGTTCTAGAGTTTGATTTTGTGCCATCTTCAGATACTGTTAAGTTTAAGTATGTTTTTGGGTCAGATGAATACCTAACATTTATTAACTCTAACTACAATGATGTTTTTGGTTTTTTTATAAGTGGGCCAGGAATTAATGGTCCATATTCGGGTAATTCTAAAAATATTGCCATCGTTCCTAATTCAAACCCAGCCTTGCCAATTACAATTAGTTCTGTACAACCTGCACTAAATGGGCAATATTATATTGATAATCCGGCCAATAATACTGTTGGATTAAATGGTTTTACAAAAGTTTTTACCGCCATTTCTGCTGTTACTTGTGGTTTAACATATCATATCAGAATAGCCATAGCAGATGGTTCCGACAGTTCTCTTGATTCAGACGTTTTCCTAGAGGCTAACAGCTTTAGCAGTCAAGGAGTTCAATTGACTGGTTCAGTAAGTATTGGAGGTACAGATTCAATTTTATATGAAGGTTGTGGAGTTGCAACCATTGAAATGATGCGCCCTGGCGACATCACTTTAGGTGATACAGTTCATTTTATTATTAGTGGTTCACCCAACAATGGCGATTACACCAATTTTGCAGATAGTTTAGTTTATCAAGCCGGACAGCAATCTGCTTTTTTAACTATAAATGCTTATCAAGATAATGTGGTAGAAGGGATGGATACCATAACAATCACTACAATTGGAGGTGCTTGTTCATCAGTTGTATCAACCATAACCATGTATATTGCTGATGTACCTGCCATTTTAGCGAATGCCGGAAATGATACAACCTTGCATTGTGCAGGTGATCCCGCCTTATTGCATGCAAGCGCTACTGGTGGATTGCCCGGTTACAATTACACCTGGTTAAATGGTCTGGGAAATTCAAGAACAATCACAGTAAATCCTTTTGTAACAACAAGCTACGTAGTTATGGTGCAAGATACCTGCCAGCAAGTAGTTGATTATGATACGGTAGTTGTGAATGTTCAAGTGATAACCCCAATTATTGTTACAGGTTCCCCCGACCAAGATATTGTTTGCCCAAATCAAGCAGCTACATTTACAGCAACTGCTGTAGGAGGTACACCACCTTATAGTTTTAGTTGGCAAAACCCCTTTACTATTGGGAATACAGCAACTTTTATTACACCTGTAGATCAATTGTATGTTGTAGAGGTAACAGATGCTTGTAACATCTTGCATGGCTATGATACAGTGAAAGTTAATTTAATAGAAGTGAATCAATTAACAGCTTTCTTGCCCGAAGAAATAAAAATATGTCTTGGGGAGTCAGCAACAGCGCAAGTTCAAGTTTATGGTGGGGTTTTAGCTTATGAATACAATTGGACCAATGTTGTATCTAATGTGCCTTTAATTACAGTGGCACCTACAAATAATTCAATATACATGGTTACTGTAAATGATAGTTGCGGAAATACCACTGCTGCCTCTGTTCAAGTAACTATAAAATACCCACAAGCCGATTTTATTTATACTGCTGATCCAAACAATGACTATAAAATTATTTTTACCAACACATCAATATATCCAGAAATAAATTTTTGGGATTTTGCAGATGGAATTACTTCATTAGATTTGCACCCCGATCACACTTATGGTGATAGCGGCAGTTATGATGTTAAGTTAGTGATGCAAGATACCAGTGGTTGTATTGATACTGTGATTAATACAGTATGGGTAAATCCCGATCTTCGTGTATTAATTCCTTCAGCTTTTTCTCCTAATGGCGATGGTTTGAACGATGTTTGGGAAATTCAAGGACAAGGAATGGAAGAAATGAGCTTTATTATTTTCGACCGTTGGGGGGGTAAAATATTTGAGAATGGAAATTCAATGACTAATAATAAATGGGATGGAAAAGATATGCCACAAGGCGTATATACATATCATATTGCTGCTAAAAGTTTTTCAGGTAAATTATATAATAAATACGGTTCACTTACATTAATCAGATAATCACTATCAAATCATATGAAAATAAATAAAACAATTATTGCTTTTTTTGCTACTCTTTTCTTTTGCAATACTTTGCAGGTAAAAGCGCAGCTTACTATTAGTAACACAGCGTACACAGTACCAAGTGCTGCGCAGGGTTTAGTTAACGATATATTATTAGGTGCAGGTGTAACTGCAAGTAACATCACCTTTACGCCAGCTGGTGGTGAGTCTGTTCAACTAGGTTTTTTCAATGGCGTAAATTCAAATTTAGGCTTAGATAGCGGAATTGTTATGTCAACAGGCAATATTGCTAATTTGGCTCCAGGCGGTGCTGCATTTGGCCAACCAATTGGTGGTTCAAATGCAGATTTGCTTTCTTTAGCAAATTCAGTTCCTCCATTAATTGGTCAAGGATTTACGGTGGGAAATACATTTGATGCTGCCATTTTAGAGTTCGATTTCGTTCCTGCTGCTGATACAGTTAAGTTCCGCTATGTGTTTGGTTCAGATGAATACACACAATGGATTAATAGCTCGTTCAACGATGTATTCGGATTTTTTATCAGTGGTCCTGGCATTACAGGCCCATTTTCAGGCAACTCACAAAACATTGCGGTGGTGCCCGGAACTAACCCGCCATTGCCAATTACCATTAGCTCCGTGCATAATGGTAACGGTTCAACAGGGCCTCTAAACAATCAATATTATATTGATAATGCCAACAATACCACAGTCGCATTAAACGGTTTTACAACTGTTTTTACAGCTATTTCTCCCGTTATTTGTGGTGAAACTTATCATATTAGATTAGCTATAGCAGATGGTTCAGATGGTTCTTTGGATTCGGGAGTTTTTCTTGAAGCTTTAAGTTTTACATCTAACGCAGTGTCTGTTGTTTCTAATACTATAAATGGTGATACAACAATTGTTGAAGGTTGTTCTCAAGCTGCTTTTACATTTTATAGACCAGGTGCTGTTACTGATACTTTAGTTTTACCAATTATTGTTTCCGGTACAGCTTTAGAAGGAATTGATTATAATTTATTGCCAGACTCTATTGTTTTTTTACCGGGTGAAAATACAGTAATTTTGCCTATTATTCCAACTGCTGATGGCCTTGTTGAAGGTGCTGAGTCAATCATCATTTCTTTTACCCAAGATGTTTGTGGCTCTTTTTTAATCACAAGTAGTCTTTGGATTGTTCCTATTACGCCAATTGTATCTAATGCATCTGACACGTCTATAACTTGCCCAAATACCAATATTACCCTTCAGGCACAATTTAGTGGAGGTTATCCGCCTTATTCAATAGTATGGAGCACCGGCGATACAGCTTCATCTATCACAGTAAGTCCAGGGCTTACAACTACCTATTATTACACCGTTATCGATACTTGTACCGGTATTGCTGTTAATGATTCAATAACAGTAACAGTTCCCCCAAATATTCCTATGCAAATTTCAGCGCCAGACTTGTGTATACCTTTAGGTTCAAATGGTACGCTCACAGCAACAGTAACAGGAGGCGTTGCACCATATAGTTACGCTTGGACACTTGGTGGTAATTATGTTGGGTTCAGTCAAAATGTAAATATTGTTGGAACTCAAGATACTGCATATGTTGTGCAGGTTGGTGATGCCTGCGGAAGTTCTTTTCCAACAGATACTGTTTTTGTAACGATAGGTAATCCTGTAAATCTTAATATTATTACGGCAGGTATTAATAATTCTATTGTTGAAGGTTGCGGCACAGGAATTTTCGAATTCTCTCGTCCTGGATCTGTTTCTGATACGCTAACACTTTCAATTACAATCAGCGGAACAGCAATTGCAGGTTCAGATTATAATACAATTATTAACGATACTTTGGTATTCCTTCCTGGGCAAAATCTTATTCAAATAGCTTTAACAGCAAACAGCGATGGGATTGTTGAGCAAGATGAGTCAATTATAATTTCTTATCTTCAAATTGGATGCGGTTTAAACTCTATAGTGACCGACAGTATTATGATTTATCCTCTTCAAGCGATAACTCCCAATGCACAAACACAATACACATTGGTTTGCCCTAGTGATAGTGTTACTATTTCATCATCTTTCCAAGGTGGTTTTCCTCCTTACATAGTTATTTGGAGTACAGGTGATACTGCAAATGCTATAACTGTTAATCCTGGAACTACAACTAGCTATACTTATACTGTAACAGATTCTTGTAACTCTCAAAGTGCATCTCAAACAATTACTGTTAACGTACCTGTGGCTTCGCCAATTACAGCAACTACCAATGCTACATCAATATTGTGTCCTAATAACACATCAGCAGTTACTGCTGTTGCATCAGGTGGTTTTCCGGGTTACACTTATTCATGGACATTGAATGGAAATATAGTTAGTAGTGCTGCTTCATTTACTACAGCTCAACTTAACCAAGACACAACTTATGTATTAACAGTTACCGATGCCTGTGGCAGCGCACCACTAATACAAAACGTAACTGTTAATGTATTGCCATATACGCCAATAAGCCTAAATCTTGGGAATGATATTATATTGCCTTGCCCTAATACAGGAATTACTATTAACCCAACCTACAGTAATGGTGCTAGGCCATATACTTTTACGTGGAGTGCAGGTACAGTTCCTTTGCCAGGTGATACTGTTGCTATAGCTCAACCAGCAACAAGTGTGGTATATTACCTTACCATGACAGATGTTTGCCTGCAAACTCCTGTGGTAGATAGTATTAGAATTACAATTGCAACTTACGATGCATTAACAGCTATTGCAAGTCAAGATACAACAGTTTGTGCAGGAAATCCTATTCAGTTAAGTGTGATTGCCGGTGGTGGTGCAGGAAGCTATAGCTATCTTTGGGAAGATTTAATTACTTTAACTGCTTTCACAGGAAATACCAATGTTTCAATAAATCCTACCATAGACTATGCTGTAACATATAGAGTAACAGTTACAGATTTATGTGGTAACACTTCTTTCGATGAAGTGGTTGTGCCATTGAGAAAAGATTGTGATGTTATTGTACCAAATATAATTACTCCAAATGGTGATGGTGAAAATCAGTTTTTAGTATTTGAAAATCTTGAACTTTTTCCAAACCCAAAATTAGCAGTATTTAACCGTTGGGGCAAAAAAGTTTTTGAATCTGATAACTACCAAAATAATTGGGCACCAGTTGATTTAAATTCAGGAGTATATTTCTTTACACTTGAATTAGGTACAATTGATCCAAAGAAAGGCTTTTTTCAATTGATGAAGTAAAATACAACTACGATTCAATAAGAAATCAACTTAAATTTTTTTTAATTGCGTGGCAGTGTCTATTATATTGTATTAATTTTTTTTCTGCTTTATAATAAGGCCTCTGCCACGCATATTGTTGGAGGTGAAATATACTATACCTGTGTTGGCAGCAACAATTATAAAATAACCCTCAAACTTTATAGAGATTGTTATAATGGGCAGGCGCCCTTTGACTCGCCCGCCTTTATTGGTATTTATAATGCTTCCAGTGCACTTTTGAATACTTTAAGTATGAATTATGTGGGGCCAAATCCTATCCCACCTTTAGTAATTAGCCCTTGTTTAGTGCCACCTGCAAATGTTTGTGTCGAAGAAGCTATCTATGAACAAACTGTTAATTTGCCGCCATTAGCAGGAGGTTATAATATTGTTTATCAAAGGTGTTGTAGAAATGGAACAATCACAAACTTATTTGATCCCGGAGGAACTGGTGCGAGTTATTTGGCACATATACCTGATCCTGGCCTTGCAACCTGCAATAGTAGTCCAAGGTTTAGTAATTTTCCTCCTTTATTTCTTTGCAGCAATGTAAATTTTAACTTTGACCATGTGGCCACCGATCCTGATGGTGATTTATTGGTGTATAGTTTTTGTGATCCTTATTCAGGTGCATCCTCAACAATTCCCGCACCTAATCCTCCTGATCCTCCACCTTTTCCATTCGTAAATTACCTAGCTGGTTACACAGGTGCTAATCCAATAGATGCAAATCCAGCATTTAATATCAACGCTTCAACCGGATTTATTACAGGTACACCAACTACAATTGGACAATATGTTGTAGGCGTTTGCGTAAGCGAATATAGAAATGGCGTTTTGTTAAGTACCAATAAAAGAGATTTTCAATTCAACATATTATTTTGCGATGCTGCTATAGCCTCTATACCAGCTCAAACACTTTTTTGCAATGGTTTTACAGTTAATTTTAATGGTGCTGCAAGTGTAAATTCAAATACCTATTATTGGGATTTTGGAGATTTAACAAGCAATGCCGATACTTCTAATTTAATGTCTACAAGTTACACTTATCCTGATTCAGGAATTTATAATGTGATGCTGATCGCTTTCGATCCCATAGGTAATTGTTATGATACTGCTTTTACTAACTTTGAAGTATATCCATTATTGGCTGCCGATGTTACATCGCCGCAGCCACAGTGTTTCGAAAATAATAGCTTTGATTTTTTAGCAGGAGGAAATTTTGCAGCTGATGCTACTTTTTTATGGGATTTTGGTGTTGGTGCAATTCCTCAAACAAGCACGCAACAAAATCCTACAGGAATTAATTTTTCAACTTTAGGGGCGAGTTCAGTTTTACTTACTATTTCGCAATATGGATGTACCGATACATTTGTTGGCAATGGAAATGTGTTGACAGTTTCTAAACCAGTTGCTGAAATTGCGCCAATAAATCAATATTGTGTTGGCACACAAATAGATTTTGTAAATAACTCTACCAATTCAAATGCTTGGGATTGGGATTTTGGCATTAATGGTATTTTATCTGATACAAGTCATTTGTTTCAATCACAATATGTGTTTCCTGATACAGGAATTTACAATATCACTTTAATAGCTTATAACCAAGGATTATGCAGTGATACAGCGAATTTGAGTTTTTGGGTTTTTCCTTCGCTCAACCCATTAATCATTGGTGCAGAAGATCAATGTTTCGAAAACAATAGTTTTGACTTTGAAGCTGGAGGCGCTTTTACCATTGATGCAGTTTTTGATTGGAATTTTGGGTCAACAGCTTCTACAACGCAAACAGTTATTCAAAATCCTCAAGACATTGTTTTTTCTCAATTAGGCAATTACCCGGTTACTTTAACTATGAGTCAATATGGTTGTACAAAATCAATTACTGATTCGGTTGGTTTATACCCAAGCCCTGAAGCTCGATTTATTATAGATGGCGGCTTTGGTTGTAGCCCAGTGTATACGCAATTTATAGATAGCAGCTCTGCTTCAACCCCTATGATTTACAATTGGAATTTGGGGGATAACAACAGCATCAATATTCAAAATCCAAGTTATTCTTATGTTGATACGGGCGCTTATACCATATCTTTAACGGTAATAACTACGATTGGCTGCGTAGATACTTCAACCTACATTTTACCTAATGCTGTTCATGTTTACCCCTATCCAATTGCAGGTTTATTGGCTGAACCTTTGGAAGCAAGTATTTTTAATCCTTTGATAGCATTTTCAGACACATCAAAAATGGCTGTATTTTGTGCATTGCGCATAAGCGATGGTACCTTTATAGAAAATTGTGATTATACACATACATTTAAAGATACGGGCTATTTTAAAGTAACACAAATTGTGAAGAACGAATTGAATTGTATAGATAGCATAAGTCTTACAGTGTATATCTATCCCGAATTTAGATTGTTTATTCCTGATGCATTTACGCCTAATGGCGATGGATTAAATGATATTTTTAAACCTTCAACCATTGGATTGAAGGAATATGATTTTGAAATATACAATCGCTGGGGTGAAAATATTTATTCATCAATTGGGCCAGAAGACGGTTGGAATGGAAGCTTTAAGGGGAATAGCGCTCCACAGGGTGTCTATGTTTACCTTTTAAAAGTGGTCGATATTAAAGGAAAGAGTAGAACATACAATGGTAAAGTTGTTTTGATTAGATAATTATTTTTAGTTGCGATTTTTACTTTCAATGTAAATGAAAAGTGAATCATTATAAGAGGCACTTCCGATCAAGATTTTAAAATGCTGCCAAAAATCAAACATCAATTTTATTGTTAGTAATCCAACTTTGAAGTACAACCAAATACCAAATTCTACTCCATGTAATAAAAGGGTCATCCTTTAAAAAACGCTGCCAAAGTGAATTTAATTCTTTTGCATTAAAATGAGGATTTTGACCTAACAGATTTAAATTTTCTTCACATAAAGATCTTAAATCTGATTTTAACCAGTTTTTCCAAGGTAAAGTAAAACCCATTTTTGGTCTGTTCACTATTTCAGGCGGAAGCATATCACCTAGTGAATCTATCAATAGTTTTTTAGGTGTAACAGGTATTTTATAATTGTCCGTCAATCCAATCACGTATTCTACGAGTTCGTAGTCTAAAAATGGCACTCTTATTTCGAGGGCATGTGCCATGCTCATTTGATCTGTATCACGCAATAATATATTTTGCATGTAGGTGCTAATTTCAGCAATTCCAACAGCAGATAATAAATTTCCGCTTTTTGCATCTATATTTTTAATGATTTCAGCCACGCTATTTTTGGCCTTACTTCTTTCCTTCAATAATTTAGCAATTTGCTCTTCCAATAAAACTTGCCGCGAAAAGGGATATGTGTTTTTAAAATTCAAAGAATTTAAATCTAATAATTCAGCAATTTTTGCAGCAGAAACACTTGGCCTAAGTAATAAATTTAGTTTAGCAGCAAGAGCAATACCAGGAATGCCGCTGAGCCATTTTAATTTATCTAATTTTAATGTACGATTAAAAATATCATAGCCAGCAAATAATTCATCACCACCCAAGCCTGATAAAGCCATTGTGATACCAGCATTTTTTGTGGCTTTACTAACTACATAAGTATTTGGGCCATCTCCGCTAGGATGATCCATTGCCAGCAAAGCATCATTCAATACATTTTTAAAATCAGCAGGTGTAAGTTTTATTTCATGATGTTCAGTATTAAATTTTTGAGCGATTATTCGTGCATATTTTGCTTCATTAAATTGTTCATCTTCAAATACTACGGAGAAAGTTTTTACTTTAGAAGTTGACACTTTGCTCATCATTCCAACAACTGCACTACTATCTATACCACCCGATAAAAACGCACCAAAAGGCACATCTGCCACCAATCTTCTTTCAACAGCTTTTTCAAAAAGGGTATTTACTTTTGCACAAACTTTATTGTAGGGCGCATCAATAGCTTTTGAAGGCGTGAATTGATTGATATCCCAATATTTTTGGATTTTAATTTCATTAGTATTTGCAATAATGTAATGCCCGGGTAGCAGCATATACACATCTTTCACCATTGTTTGCGGAGCATGCACTGTTTGATACCTTAAGTAATCAGGTAAAGCATCTGCATTTAATTTTCTTGGTACAATTTCCGATTCTAGCAATGATCTAATCTCAGATGAAAACGCCAATACTTGATTTTTAATGCTGTAGTAAATCGGTTTTATTCCTAAGCGATCTCTGGCAATAAATAATTCTTTTTTTTGTTCATCCCAAATAGCAAAGCCATACATTCCATTGAATCTACTTAAGCAATCTTTTCCCCATCTGCTGTATGCAGCCAATATTACTTCGGTATCTGAAGTAGAAATAAAATGATATGGCTTATCTTCACTACCTCTACTGGCGCGCTCTAAATCAAATTTTAGTTCCTTGAAATTATAGAGCTCACCGTTGTATACAATGCAATATCTTTTGTCGTTGCTCCACATGGGTTGGTGACCAGCGCTTGTTAAATCTATAATTGATAATCTTCTTTGACCAAGCGCAATATTTACATCAGCATAAATACCTTCATCATCAGGGCCTCTATGAGCCATTTTGGTATTCATTTTTGCTAAAAAAAGTTTCCCTTTTTCTGTATTTTCAATACCTAAAATTCCATTTATACCACACATAACATTTTATTTTTTGTCAACTCACTCATTAAACTTGATCCCCACTTTTGCGGAGTTATATCAACTGCTTTTAACGCACTTTTCGCAACTATGCTGAGCAATTTTGGTGGCGTTTTTAAAATAATTTTATTCATCATTTTTTCAATAGCACTTGCATTGTTTGTTTCAAAAATATAGCCATTCATAGCATCTTCTAAAAAAGCTGAATTTGCGCCCACCGCTTGGCTGCATAAAAGTGGGAACCTGGCCAGCTAACTTTACACAACACTTCAACATCTTTTATTTTTATAAGTTCGCTGATGCAGTATAAGAAATAGCCAGCGAGTGCTTTATATAAAAATACAATTTTATGCATTTACTAAATTGGTTTTAGGTTCAATTTGAACTTGTTCATTTCCATATCTTGAATGAAAATCTACATAATTATAATAATAGATCCACATAAAAATAGGAAAGCCATTAATAAAGTAATTGCCTTGGCGAAGTAAATAAAGAATGATAATAACCAAAACCGCATTGCCAATAATCCAATGCTGAGAGTCGATATTTGTTCTGCTTCTAATCACATAAAATTTAAAAATAAAAATAAAAATAAATAGCATGCCAAGCAGTCCAGTTTCGGAAAGCAATCTTAAAAACATACTATTGGCATCCGATTTATTAAAATCAATATTTAAAATTCCAACCTGTTTTGTTAATGAGTACTTTTCAAATGCTATAGCATGCGAACCTAATCCAGTTCCAGCTATAGGGTTAGCTTTGAAATTTTCTACAGCAATGTGATAATGATTATATAAAACAAAACTTGAGGAATTAACATTTTCGTTCGAAAAATCCTCATCAATCCATAAACCTATTCCACTATCAAAACGGCTTTTAACCTCAGGCACATTGCCATATAAAAGTGAACCAATTGCAAAAAACAAGACAGCTGCAGCAATAAAATTTGAAATTTTAGCGTAGTTTAAGATAATTAAAATGCCGCTAATAAATAAGCCTATATATCCAGTTGAAGAAGTTGTTAAAATAGTGGCCAATAATATCAACATTCCTTTTTGGGTATGAATAAAGTAATTCTTTCGAAAAATGATATTATACAAAACAACGAAGATCGCAGGTGCAATCATTATAGCACATTGTGAAGCTTCCGAAAAAATAGAATTCATTCTAATGCCACCAATTGAATTAGGTACAATACCCCATTTGTTGAAAAGCCATCGGTAGTCATAACCCGGTGTAAAGCCAATGTAGTAACTCACTACTTCAACAATGCCAATAATAGAAACAATATAGGCACCTTTCATGTAATACGAAAATATTTTCTCTACATTGAATTTAAAATACATCATCACATATTGGTAAAAACTAGCAGACAATAAAACACCAATAAAAATTTTCATAAACCCTGCCCAGGTATTGTTACCTGTATATATTTGAAGAATACCTAAAACACATGGAATAAAAAGTAATTTTATAGGAGTTTTGGGAAATCCAAACTGAGAATAAAATCTAGGGAGTAAAATCAAAAAAATAATGTAGTGCAAATAACCTTCAAAAGGCGTATTGAAGAATGTAATGGAGCTTACAAAAATGGAGATAAAAATTAAAAGTGTTATTCGCGCGCTGTTGAGCATTAATTTCTAATATTTTTTAATAGCATCATTGAAAAAATTAAGGTGCAGTTGCGCAATATTGCTCCACAAAAAACTATTTTTAATTATATCAAAAGAATTTCTTTTCATTGAATCAATATGTTCAGCCGGCATTTCAATAAATTTTTCAATAATTGGCGCTAAGCTGTTTAATTCTGTTAAGGCCAGTAAATACCCATTTTTATTACTCACAAGTAAGTCAACAGCACCTACATTGCTTGCAATTATTGCCAAGCCACTTGCCATACCTTCCATAATTACATTTGGCATGCCTTCGCTGTAACTCGGACAAATTAACACATCACTATTTCTTGTAATTTCTTTTATTTCATCTTGATTAGTAATTGAACCGTGGTAAATTACATTTTCTTTTATCAATTGATTTTGTTTTGGGATAGGACCAATAAAATGAAATTCACAATTGAGATTATTAAGTTGTGCAATTGCCTTTGTTAATTCTTGAATTCCCTTTCTTCGCTCATAACGTCCAATAAATAAAAACTTTTTAACGGGCGTAGTTGGTTTTATATTTTCATTCAGCCATGCAGATGCTATACCAGTTGGAATAGAAATTATTTTTGAAGCAGCTACTGGTATTGCCTTAATAACATCATCTATCTTTGAGCCATAAGAAAAAACGTAATCGGCATTATTACAAATAAATTTAACAGGACCTTTAAACAAAAGTTCATTTTGAATTTTAATTTTAAAATTAGTTGGTGGTTGAAACATTTCATAACCATGAAAGTTAACAGCTAAAGGTGTTGTAATTTTTTTTGATTTTTTTTCCTGTGTCAATTTCCAGCCCGAAAAACCCTTGCAATATATAAAATCTACCTTTTCTCTTTTTTTATAGGCATCGTAAATTGCTAAAGAATATTTGTAGGATGATCTCAAATAATGACCCGGCAGTTTATCAGAAGGAGGAAATTTTATAACAATGGAATTTATTTTTGATTTTTCATCTTCAGTAAACAACTCAAGTTTTGAAATGTCTAAATTGCTGTCATTTGTATGATATAAATCAACCTCTACACCTAATTGCACTAAAAATTTACAAAGGTAGTAGGAATGCTTTTGCATACCTCCAATTACATAAGGGAAAATTCCATCAGTCACCAATGCAATTCGCATAAAAAGTTGTATTATTATTAATTGGTACAAATATAAGTTTCTTCATGTATTTTTATGCATTAAGCAAACAGTAAAACCATAAAGTTGATTTTTTAAAGCCTTTTATGAGAAATAATGCAGCTGCTTAATGTTAGCTTTTAGCAGCTATTTTAAGGTACTAAGTAATTTTTTAAAATTAACTTCACCATCAATTGTAAGTTAATGCTGATTTATTGTCAAGCTGTTTTATATTTGTATCCGAAACGCAATTATGGGATCAAATAAAACGAAGTTAAATCTGTTTAGTAATAATTGGTATAGGTCAGGTGCCGCTAAACCTAAAATGCTTCTTTGGTACTTTACTAATGTTATTTTTTTTACATCAAGATGGCTACCTTATAGTGGTTTTAAAGTGTTTTTGCTGCGTGTTTTTGGGGCAAAAATTGGCATTGGCGTGGTTATTAAACCAGCAGTTAACATTAAGTACCCATGGCGTTTAGTTATTGGTAATCATTCATGGATAGGAGAGGGGGTTTGGATAGATAATTTAGATGATGTAATCATTGGTAATCATGTTTGCATTTCGCAAGGAGCTATGCTTTTATGTGGAAATCATAACTACAAAAAATCTACATTTGATCTTATTGTTGGTAAAATTATTATAGAAGAAGGTGCATGGATTGGTGCACAAACAGTAGTTTGCCCTGGAGTAACTTGCCAAAGTCATTCTTTATTAACCGTTGGCAGCGTGGCAACAAAACAATTAGATGCATATACTATTTATCAAGGAAATCCAGCACAAGCCATTAGAAAAAGAGAAGTTAATGAATAAATGTAGAAAATGAAAGTTAGCGTTATAACCGTAACATTTAATAGTGCAGCAACCGTTGAAGATACCATCAAATCTGTGATCAATCAAGATTATAAAAATATTGAATACATAATTATTGATGCAATTTCTAAAGATAATACGCTCGATATTGTAAATAAGTATAAAGAGCATATTGACCTTGTTGTTTCAGAAAAAGACAATGGAATTTATGATGCAATTGCAAAAGGAATTTTAAAAGCTACAGGCGATATTGTGGTGGCATTAAATTCTGATGATATGTATGCAAGTGTTGATGTTATAAGTAAAGTTGTTGAAGTATTCAAATCTACCAATGCCGAAGCAGTGTATGGCGATTTGAATTATGTTGATCGCTTTGATAATGCCAAAATTATTAGAAAGTGGAAAGCCGGTCCCTATAAAAAAGGACATTTCTTAAAAGGCTGGATGCCGCCCCATCCTACATTTTTTGTCAAAAAACATTGTTACCAAAAATATGGCAGTTTTAACCTGAGCTTAAGGTCTTCGGCAGATTACGAGTTAATGTTGAGGTTTATTCATAAGCATGAAATTAAAGTAGCTTATTTGCCTAAGTTAATTGTAAATATGCGTGTTGGTGGTCAAAGTAATGTTAGTTTTAAAAACAGGTTTAAAGCCAATCGTGAAGATAGAAAAGCTTGGGAAATTAATGGTTTAAAGCCAGGGCTGTTCACATTAATTAGAAAACCACTAGGTAAAATCAAACAGTATTTCCATCAATAAAATGATATTAAGGTAAAATTGCCAGCGGCCACTCACCATAGGTACTCAAAGAAATTATTTCAACTTACAATAACTAAGCTGCTCATTTTACAAGTGCTAAAAACAAAACTGTTGGCTTAGTTCCAATTGCATGCACAAATACTATGTAAATGCGCTTTATTACTTTAACAGCTTCTTTTGCGCTACTATATTTTCCCCATTTAATAATTTATACCGATGTGAAATAAGTAATAGCCCAAACTTTTTTCCGATCGGCATTTACCAATGTAAGATTTTAAATTATTGGCATAATTTATAAATCACATTGGTATTAGTTGCCAAAATAAAGTTTACAAAAGTATTTCAAACTAACGAGCCAATACAAATTTTTCTGTTCTTACCTTGGTTCCTGATATTACTTGAATAAAATAAACTCCATTTTGAATGCCCAATAAGGAAAGTTTGGTCGTTTCATTATTTTTATTACCAATTGTTTCTCTCATCACATTGCCTTGAATATCAAATAATTTTATGGTGTAATTTGTATAATCATTTTTAGCAATTACAATATTTAATATATCATTTGCTGGATTAGGATACAAGCTAAAAATTGGTTCATTTAAAATGATATTTTTTACAATAATTGGATTGTTATCATACTTAATTTGTGCTGCAGCAGCGCTATTTTGTAGGTCTATAAGGCTGTCGCCAGCGATATAAGCAAATGCCACTTCAGCAGTATCATTAGGATTTAAAATAAATGGACCGCTACTTACAAAATGATTTACATCATTGCCACTACCAGTGCCTCCTGCATTGGTTCTATTTGTTGATATTCCTGTAAATTTTTCGTCAGTAGAAATTCCACCAGTTGGGTCAATTCCACCACCACCGCCTGAAGTGTTATCCATGGCATAATGAACTGCAGGAGCGGTATTGCTAAGTAGTTTTATACCTGCAAACAATCCATTTGTTTGTGTGCTATAACAATAACCCATTTTGTTGGGAGCATCATAAGCAGCTTTATTAAGATTACTGTTCATAATATCCCAATCGGCAAAAACACCTGCATAAAGATTGTCTAATTGAACAGCGCCAGTATTAATGATTTTATATTTAAAAATAACATATTTTGTATTGCCAGGATTACTCCATGCATAAGCATTTTGAATTACTTTCACAGGAATTGAATTGGCTAATGCACCGGCATCATTAAAACTTCCTGCTACATCAAATTCTGAAAAAATGCCAGGAATAATTCTTGAAACATTTACAATGGAAGAGAAATCAACATCGTTTCCTGCAACTCCGCGAACACGGTCAGAAACCCTTGTTGCACTGGCTCCAACAAGAAAACCAGATTCATATAATAAATTATTATTGTTATATACAAAGCCCAAACCTTGTGAGGCATTGTTGTTAAAGCCAATATTTCCTTTGCTCGTTACACTTGTGGCAATTTCGTTAATATTGATATTTATAAAATCAACATTTATAACAATTGCAATATAATTTACAAAGGTGTGGCCTGCATTGTCAGTGATTGTAAGCTTAAATTCAACGGGTGCATTTATTGGCGCTCCTGCCAGTATAGTTGCTTTAAATGGATTTGAATTGTTATTTAATGATTGAAGGGTAGTCATATTGCCTAAATTAATTGTGCTGTCAATCATGTTTATAAAAGCGGAAGAGCAGCTCATATTAACAGCTACAGCATTCGCTTGTGCAAGGTAATTTGTAAACTCACCTGTAAGTATTAATGTATCGCCTACTACAAAAGCATTGTCATTGTTGTCGGTTACATTGCTGTTTGTTAAAACTATCGATACAACATTTGTATCTGTTAAGGCTCTGTATAAATTAATTCTGCCAGCACCTAGTTTTCCTGCCCAAGGCGCATTAAATGCTACTGTATCAATATTATCGGCCGTTGCTCTTAATTGCTCACCTATTTGAATGCCAGAATAATTTGGAAAATGACTTTTAACAATAGCCGCAGCTCCAGATACAACAGGTGCTGCAGTTGAAGTTCCGCCAGAAGCAACATAAGTATTGTTTAGCCATGTAGAAAGTATATCTTCTCCTGGAGCACAAACATCGATGGTGATGCCGTAGGTTGAATTTGCTTTTTTATGATCTAGTTGATCGCTTGCGGCCACATTCAACACATTGTTATAAGATGCTGGATAAAATAAAACATCATCGCCATTATTACCTGCTGAAGCAATAACCAAAGCATTTGCGTTAATGGCCGCATAGTTTACAATGTCTTGTCCAAATTGACTAGCACCTGTGCCACCCCATGAACAATTTACTATTTGACAACCGTGGTCAACTGCATATACAATGCCTTCATAAGAAGTATTTAAAGTGCCATTAGCATCAGAAATTTTAATTGGTAAGTACTTCGCTTTAAAACCAACACCAGCAATACCTATGTTATTGTTAACAGTAGCGCTTGAAATACCTGCACTGTGTAGTCCATGAAAATTTGCATTGCATTGCGGCGTATTATCGTTTTCGCCTAAGTCCCAACCATAATAATTATCGGTGTAGCCGTCAGTGTCATTGTCAACTCCATCAATAGTATCAAGATAATTTAGTTTCAAACTGTTGATTAAATCTTCATGAAATAAATCAGTGCCAGTATCTGTAACACCAATAACAATATTTGTATCACCTTGACTTATATCCCAGGCCTGCAAAGCAAATATTTTATTGAGGTAATACTGAACCGAAACAGATGGATCATTTGGCGCGAACAATAGTTTTTGAATATAATGTGGCTCAGCGTAATCAACAAGTCCTGTGGCCATTAAACTATTGATTGCTTTTTGTAAATCTTGATGTGTTTGAACTCTAATTTCGTAAATCAAAGATAAATCAACCAATGCCTTACCATATTTGTCATTATCCATTAAGGGTTTTTTATGGAGCGGAAATTTTTTAGAAATTAGCACTGCTCGCATCCCATTTAAACAATCATTCAATTTTTGATTGTTAATCCTATGCAATTCGCATTGTTCATGCATGTTGCTTTTTAACTTAATAATAATTACACCAGCTTCGTGCGCTGATGTTAAATCAATATTGTAAGTAGTAGCTTTGGTATCCTTAAATTGGCTGCAAATGAAGCAAATTGTGATAAGTAATATTTTTTTGTAGTTACGAGTTAGCATGGTACTGCAATTTAAAATGTGAAAAAAGTGAATCAGTTTTTATTCAATATTGCTGAGCATCTCAACCCATTGTGAGCCTATACTCGACCAATCTTTAGTAAAAGTTTCTGGCAAAAGATGATTGTAAAATGATTTAAGTAATCCGGCAAGCGCTAAGCTACTTCTGGCTTCCTTAACTTGTTTAACCCATTTTTCTTTGCTTTTTTCCCAAGATGGTTTAAAAAGTTTAGGTTTAATATTTTCGGCAAGCATCAAATAGGATATACTTAATGTGGGAATATCACTGGCGGCTTTCACTTTATCCAACCAAGCTGGCCCTTCTGTTTTCCATGATTTATTAAACGATTTGGGATTAATTCCTTCGGCCAATTGCACTAAGGCATTATTCAACGATTTTTCAGTTTGGTTTGGATTTAAGGTAAAATTATTTTGTTGATCAAAATTAATGTTTGAATTTGTAAAGCCAATTGTTGGTGTTAGTGAAATTGCAAATAGCAGCATGTAAATAATTCTCATATTTTTTTATTTGTTTAATACTAGGCAAAAATACTTAATTAATGTTCAAGGTATTATCAATTTAAAATTTATTTTAATTATTTATTAAACATTTATCGAAGGTGTTTTTATCAATATAAATAGCATCCTTGTAAATTTATCGATATAAAAATTGACCTATTGACGATTTTACATCAAGGACTTTTTCTAATATTGCAGCTTTATAATTATTTAAGGTCAGCAGCAGTAATACAAGTTAAAAATAAGATCTTTGGCCTTAAATATTTTCATACAAGGAATGTCATAAAAAATAAAATTTAAATTATGGGAAAGTCAGTCATACATTATGCATCAGAGCGAGGTCACGCAAATCACGGTTGGTTGAATGCGCATCATTCATTTAGTTTTGCATCATGGCAAAATCCTGAAAAAATGAATTTTGGGGTATTAAGAGTACTTAATGATGATGTTGTTGCTGCTGGAATGGGCTTTGGCACGCATCCTCACGATAATATGGAAATTATTACAATTCCTTTGAAGGGTGATTTAGAGCATAAGGATAGTATGGGTAATATTGGTAGAATTAAGGAAAATGAAATTCAAATGATGAGTGCGGGATCAGGTATCACTCATTCAGAGTATAATCCTAATTCAGATTGTGAAGTCAATTTATTGCAGATTTGGTTGTTTCCAAAAGTGAGAAATATTACACCAAGGTATAATCAAATTCAACTCATCCCAGCAGATAGAAAAAACAAATTTCATCAAGTAATTTCTCCAGACGGTAACCCTATTGGAATGAATATTAATCAAGATGCATTTTTTCAAATGGCCACAATTGATGCTGGGCAATTGCTAAGTTATAAAATTCAGCTAGCAGGAAATGGTGTTTATATATTTTTAATTAGTGGAGCACTTAAAATAAACAATAATTACAATTTACACAAGCGAGATGCAGTTGGTTTATGGGATATAGAAAATGTTGAAATTTCAGCAATGCAACAATCAGAAGTATTATTAATGGAAGTTCCAATGAATTTATAAAAATAGCAATGAAAAAAACTGAATTAACGAATTACCAAGGAAATGAAATTTTAAAGAAACGTAAAAGTATCCGTGCCTTTAATGATACTATTCCATCAATGGATGATATTACTTCATTGTTTGAAGCAGCTAGGTGGGCGCCAAGTAGCAGCAATAATCAACCATGGAGATATATTTATGCCACTAAAAGTGATGAAATTAAATTTCAAAAAATACTTGATTGTTTGATGGAAGGAAACCAATCATGGGCATCAAAGGCACCATTGTTAATTATAAGTTTAGCCCAAAAATTAACCAATACAGGCAAAGAATACAGGCATCATTTATATGATACAGGTGCGGCAAATATGGCATTGGCGCTTCAAGCCACATCATTAGCTATGCAAGCACATACAATAGGAGGTTTTTATATTGAAAAGGTGCTAAACACATTTCAAATTGATGATGCACTCGTACCTGTAGTGATTATGGCAGTTGGTTATCCGGGTGATATTAATACTTTGCCGGAACCATTAAGAGTAAAAGAAAATGTGAGAGAACGTTTTGAGTTAGATCGTTTAATTTTGAAATAAAAAGTTTGCATTTAATTAAATCATATGCTGCTTAGCTGGTGTAATTATTAGAATAATTGGCCTAATGTTTTTGCTGGCTTTGGAATAGAAGCTGTAAACCTAATACAAACTTAAAATGAAAAGCTGAACTTTCAAATTTACACTGAACCAGCATTTAGCGCAAACATGCTGTTAGCTATTGCCGGCTGCGTGTTGTTTTTATTTATCTCCGTAGTGTCCCCAAAAGGATAAAACTAACACTACAATTCTGTCTTCTTGAATTCTGTATATTAACCTATGATTGTCTGTTATTCTTCTTGACCAAGTTGGTGTATCATAGTATTTTAATTGTTCTGGTTTTCCTGTTCCTGTTTTAGGGTGCTCACGCAATTCATCCAATAATTTGTCAATTTTTAGTAAAACTTTTTTGTCTCCTGATTTTTTGAACTTTTCAATATCATTTTCAGCATTATTGGTCAATTCAATTGAATAGCTCATAGTCCTAAAAATTCCTTTTGTTTGTCTTTGGACAATGGTTTCATTTTTCCATTTTCAGCCTGGGTAATCGACTTGTCAATTTTAGCAAAAAAATCTTTTTTACTTAATAAAGTTTCATCCTTAGAGACTGCAATTTCAAATCGAACTTTCATTTCCTCCAATAAAGATTTCAGCAAGGATTTTTGCTTCTCATTTTTCGGGTAAACTGTTATACTTTCCATTTCTTTCAGGTTAATTTTGACTCCAACAAAGATACAATTTTTAGCTAAACAATAAACTTCAGTTCAACGTATTTTTCATTGATGGTTTCAGCTAAGTATTTGCCTGTAAGCGATGTGCGCTAAAGTGAATCATTTCACTTCAAGCCTATTACAAACTTAAAATGAAAAGCTGAACTTTAAAATTTACAATGAACCAGCATTTAGCGCAAACATGCTGTTAGCACTTGCCAGCTGCGCGTTGTTTTTATTATTGAAAAAAAAGCAATGAATTAACCGTTTCGGAAATAAAGTGACTTCCTTCTGCAAATGCTGCAGTATAGGGCATAAACAATAGTTTGGTATCAGATACAACCAGTCATATTTCAGCAAGAAATTTGCTCTAAAGGATTGTATTTCAGAAGGATATTGTGCTGCGCACCACAATATTTGTTAATTTTATTATTGCATTTAATTAAAACTTAAACCTAATTGTAATAATCATTACTTTCGCCCTTCAATTTTTTAAACCCATATTATATGAATTTTAAATTTTCATCAATTGCTTTAACAAGCATTCTGGCATCAGCCCTTGCAATCTCTTCATGTAACACTTCAAAATATCCTGGTTACGAACAAACTAAAGATGGTTTATATTACAAGTTAATAAAACATGATGAAAAAGGTAAAAAAGCAGCTGAAGGAGATGTTTTAATGATGGATATGGTTTATAAAAATGATAAGGATAGTGTCATTTTTAATTCTGCAACACAAGGTAGAAAAGTTCCTGTGCCTCTTACTAAACCTTCATTTAAAGGAGGCCTTGAAGAAGGTTTTGCAATGTTATCACCCGGAGATAGTGCTAGTTTTATTGTAAGTGCTGATTCTTTATTTATTAAAACTTTTGGTATGAAAGAAATGCCAAAAGAAATTGCAAAAGGAAGTATGCTTACCTTCTTTATTAAAGTAGATGAAATAAAAAGTAAGGCTGAGATAGAAAAAATGCGTGAAGAGCGTATGGCTGCTGCAGAAATAGAGGCTGTCAAAAGGAAAGCAGAAGAAAAAGTAGAACTTGATAAATATTTGGCAGAGAAAAAAATTACAACCAAACCAACTGAAAGTGGACTTATCTATATTGAAAAAACCAAAGGAAATGGTACTGCTGCTGAAATGGGCAAAAAAGTAAAAATGAACTATGTAGGTCGCCTTTTAGACGGAACCGTTTTTGATACAAACAGCGAAAAAATTGCCAAAGAAAATAATATGCACAGTGGCGGAAGAACATACGCTCCTTTTGAATTTACTGTTGGTAAAGGTGAAGTAATACCAGGTTGGGACGAAGCATTGCCAATGATGAAAGTAGGAGGTAAAGCTACATTTATTATTCCATCTAGTATTGCTTATGGTGAGATGAACCAAGGTCCAATCAAACCTTTTAGCACACTTGTTTTTGAAGTTGAATTATTAGACGTAAAGTAATATGTCAAATAAAAAGTTGTTTGTCTTCTTAATTTTATTGAGCAGTGCAACTTTTGCGCAAAAAAAAGCTGCATTTATAAAAACAGCCACAGGTTTAGAATATAAAATATACCACAATGGTGGTAAGGTTAAACCTGTAGCTGGTGATTTAATTAAAACCATTTTGGTTTATACTAATCATAAGGATTCTGTAATTTACGATTCCCGAATCAATAGACCAGAAAATGTTTTTGAACTTTTGGCGCCAACTTTTAAAGGAAGTTTAGAAGAAGGAATGTTGCTTATGGCGATTGGCGATTCTGCTGTTTTTCGAGTGAATGCTGATTCAGTTTATGCTAAAACATTTAAGATGCCGCGCCCTGCATTTATAAAGAAGGGCTCAAAGCTAAATTTTAGAATAAAACTATTGGGCATCAAAACAAAAGAGTCAATTGATAACAGAACGCCCGAGCAGATTGAAAAAGAGAATGAAGCCCGAAAACTGGCGGAACCAAAATTGATTTCAGATTTTATTGAATTAAACGGGATTACTAATCAAGCTGATGAATTAGGGTTGTATTATATTGAAAGGCAAGCAGGAAGCGGACCATTGGTTTCTAAACAAAGTAAAGTTAAAATCATTTACAATTGCACAACTTTAGATGGAACTGTGATTGATACGCAATCACAACCAATTGAAATTGATATGTCAGCCGGTAAAATCACCAAAGGGATGGAAGAGGGCTTGCTAAAAATGTCTATGGGAGCAAAGGCTACGCTTATCATTCCAAGTGAATTGGCATTCGGTAAAAGAAAAATAAGTACTATTTTGCCTTACACCACTTTAATTTATGATATTGAAGTAATTGAAGTAAACTAATCAGTAGCTCATGCGTTCTAAAAATAATTTATCCTTAGTGGCAATCCTACTTTTATGTAGTATAATATTTGCAAGTTGTGGCAATGATAGTGCTTCGCATGCCAATATTAAAATTTTACCATTTAAGGTAAAAGGGCTCGATACGCTCATCACCAATTCGGGTTTAAAATATATTTTAGTGAGTAAAAATCCAACAGGTGAAATACCCGCTGTTGGAAAACAAGTGAAGGTAAACTATACAGGTTATTTTACGGATGGTAAAATATTTGACAGCTCAATACAAAGAGGAGAGCCTTTTCCATTTAAAGTAGGTATTGGTGAGGTTATAAAAGGTTGGGATGAAGGCATATTATTGCTTCACGTTGGCGAAAAAGCAAGATTAATAATACCTTATGAACTTGCTTATGGTGTTGAAGGCAGCGGCCCAATTCCTCCATTAGCTACCTTAATATTTGATGTTGAACTTATTTCAATAGAGAAATAACATAAAAAAAGCCTCATTACAATGTAATGAGGCTTTTTTTATAAATTAAAATGGTATTAAAATCTCTCTAAAGATGAAAAGAAAAAGTTGCCTTCAATAGCAGCATTTTCATCGCTATCAGAACCATGTACTGCATTTGCAGCAATAGATTCTGCATATATTTTACGAATTGTACCTTCATCAGCTTTAGTAGGATCTGTTGCACCAATCAAGCTTCTGAAATCAGCCACAGCATTTTCTTTTTCAAGAATTGCAGCCACAATAGGCCCAGCTGACATGTAATCAACTAGTTCACCATAAAAAGGTCTTTCTTTATGAACCTCATAAAATGAACCTGCTTGTTCTTTAGTTAACTTAGTGTATTTCATGCCTACAATGCGGAAACCTGCATCATTAATCATTTTTAATATACCACCGATATAGTTTTTTGCAGTAGCATCGGGTTTAATCATGGTAAAAGTTCTGTTTGTTGCCATAGTTTTTCGTTGTTTTGGGTCGCGAAATTACTATTTTTTTTGTTAAGCTAAAACTTAAAAATGAGATCAGATTTATAAAGTAGATTGCGTGAATAATTTAACGATATTGTAATCCTAATTATTTAGCTTTGTATGCCTTAATTATGGCCTTCATTAAATGAAAAACTTCAAAAAATATTATATCATTCCAGGTACGCCCGAAGAGATTTACAATGCCTTAACAAACCCTTTATCGCTGCAACTTTGGACAGGTGAAAAGGCAGAGATGTCAGCTGAAGCAAATACTGAATTTTCATTATGGGATGGAAGTATTACTGGCCTTAATATTGAATTTGAGGAAAATAAAAAAATTGTTCAGCAATGGTTTTTTGGAGAACAAACTGAAGCCTCAATTGTGACCATTAAATTGCATGCCCATGGCGATGGAACATCTGTTGAGTTACTACATAGCAATATTCCTGACGATGATTTTAATGATATTGTGGAAGGTTGGAACGATAGTTATTTTGCTGCATTATATGACTTTTTTGTTGAATAGTATTTTTACATTAAGCATCTTCAATTTTTGAAAATAGAGAGATTTATAGCTTTTCGATTAATCAGAGGTAAGTTCAACAATACAAAAAAATTGTCGGGTCCACTCTATCGTATTTCTATATTGGCAATTGCATTAAGTGTAGCTGTGATGATAATTTCATTGGCTGTTTTAGATGGTTTTCAGCATGAAATTACGTCAAAAGTGATAGGATTTGGCGCCCATATTCAATTGAATAAATACGATAATAATAATTCGTTTGAACCACAACCAATTAAAGTAAAAGCTGATTATTTAAAGGAATTAAATAATATTCCTGGCGTTTCAAAAACATCGCTATATGCCATAAAAGCAGGCATTTTAAAAACAAATGATGAAATGGAAGGCGTTATTTTAAAAGGTGTGAGTAAGAATTTTGAAGGAACTTTTTTTAAGAAACATTTAATTAGCGGCAAGCTTTTTAATGCAAATTCAAATGTAAAAAACGATAGTATTTTAATCTCTAAAGTACTTGCCGATAAATTTAATTTTAAAGTAAATGAAAAAGTAATTGTTTATTTTATTCAAAACCCTGCAAGGGTTAGAAAATTTATCATTGCAGGCATTTATAATACAGGCTTGGAGGATTTTGATAATAAATATTTATTGTGCGATGTGCGACACATTCAAAAACTAAATAATTGGGATAGCACACAGTTTGCTGGCGTTGAAGTTTCTATAAAGGATTTTAAAAACCTTGATGCAATTACTAATCAAATTAATGAAATTATACCTGCCGACTGGATTGCAAGTAGCATTGTTGAACAGTTTCCTCAATTGTTTGATTGGCTGAGGCTGCAGGATATTAATGTTCAAGTAATAATAATACTAATGACTTTAGTGGCTATCGTTAATATGGTAACAGCATTAATCATTTTAATTCTCGAAAACACAAAATTAATTGGTATTTTAAAGGCACTCGGCATGAACAATCAACAACTTCAAAAAGTGTTTTTGTACCAAGTAGCTGCTATTGTTGGTAAAGGTTTGTTATACGGAAATATTAGCGCGCTGGCATTATGTTTTTTGCAATTGAAATTCCATTTTATCAAACTTGATGAAACATCTTATTACATTGCTTATGTTCCAATACAAATGAATTGGTCATTGATTATATTGGTGAATTTAGCAACCTTTATTATCTGCGCTATAGCGCTTTTATTACCATCAAAATTAGTTACAAAAATATCACCAATAAAAGCCATAAGATACAATTAGCATTTGTTATTTAACAGGTACTATAACAGATATGTTAGCTTTAATTTTTTAGTTTAGGAATTATAAATTAAGTTTGTACAAAGTAAAACACTATCATGAAAGCCACCAAACATTTAGATTGCGAACATTGCGAGTCTCGATACAAATCCATCTTTTGTGATTTAAAAGGAGAGCAACTTGCAGCAATAAATGAACATAAAGGCTGTAACATTTACAAAAAAGGTCAAACAATTTTCTCCGAAGGATTTTTCCCTCAAGGTATTTTTTGCATCAATTCAGGCAAGGTAAAGATAGCCCAAGCCGGCGATAATGGGCGAGAACAAATAATGAGACTAACCAAGGAGGGAGATATTTTAGGTTATCGCGCCTTATTAAGTGGTGATAAGTATTCAGCATCAGCAGTAGCTTTGGAAGATTGCAATATTTGTTTAATTCCTAAGGATATCTTTTTTAAAGTAATTGAAAGTGAAACTTCATTATCTATGCAAATCATGAAATTGTTAAGTCATGATTTAGGAAAAGCTGAACATAAAATTACCGATTTGGCGCAAAAACCAGTAAGGGAAAGAATGGCAGAAGCTATTTTGTTTTTAAAAGAAACTTACGGAACTGAGCCAGATGGTACAACACTAGTGATTTCTTTATCTAGAGAGGAAATAGCCAACATTGTTGGCACAGCAACTGAAACAGCAATAAGATTGCTTTCAGAATTTAAAGCTGATGCAATCATTGAATTGCAAGGCAAGAAAATAAAGATAGTAAATTACGATAAACTCCTAAAAACCGCCAACATCCACGATTAATTTCAGTTTTAAAGGAATGCTAGAAATATGATTTATATCATGTTTTATTGTGAGGTTCGTCATATTTAAATTTTCTCTTAATAACAATATTTGTGTAGTGATTCAACAACTATGCAAAGCTATAATCAAATAAATTTTTATGATGTGGCGCCCGATGAGCTTATTAACTACATCGTTAATAAACATCATGGCTTTACCAAGAATATGTTAGCGCTAACTTTGCAACACAGTGAACAACTTACGCGCGAAGGTTTAACGCAAGCTGAACAAATTTTTGATGCAGTAGATCAACTGAATGAAACAGTAATTCAACATTTTAAAGATGAGGAGGAAGTATTGTATCCTTATGCCAAAAAACTTTTAGAATGGAAGCGAAGTGGCAATAATGCCAAAGTACCAATGATTAATATCATGGGAAATCCTATCAATCGATTTATAAAAGAACACGATAGCCTTTTGGCATCTTTAAAAGGTATTAGAGTTATCACTGATAATTTTACAATAGTATCTAATTCAAAAAGCCAATTGAAATTGTTACATGCCGAGTTGTTTGAATTGGAGCAAGATTTACAACAACAAATTTTTTTAGAGAACAATATCCTTTTTGCAAAACTGATTGAATTGCAAAATGAATTGATTTTAGCAAAGCCATTATAGCGATATATTTTACAAAGTATTTTTAAGATAACTACTTAATAAATACAAATTCAATAAATTTAAAAATGAAACTATGAAAGTAATTATTGTACCCACCGATTTTTCTGAGAATGCTGCTAATGCTGTAAAGTATGCCGTTCATTTATCGAAATTACATTACAATAAACTCATATTTACACATGTGTATAGCTTGCCTTATTTAAATCCTGAAGCTGGTATGGTGTATGATGCATCTCTTTTTGATGTAATGAGAATTGAAGCAGAAAAAAGTTTAAGAGAAAATATCGAAAAGGTTTATGCATCGTTGGGAATGCATAGAAATTTACTTCTTTCTGAACTTGAAGTAGTGGAAGCAATTTCATTGGCTGGTGGTATTGAAAAAATAAAACATAAGTATAATGCAAGTATGGTGATTATTGGTACGCACGGTGCTACTGGCCTAAAGAAAATTTTTCTGGGAAGTAATGCTGTTGATGTACTCGAAAATTTGGATATTCCTTTGCTCACGGTGCCTGAACATTATATGTTTAAAGAAATCAATAACATTGTTTATGCCAGCGACTTCAATGACATAAATAATGAACTTAATGTTGTGGTTGATTTTGCTAAAATATTTTCAGCTCATGTTGATATTATTCATGTTGCGCAAGATTTGGCTAATTTAAAAAATATAGAAGTTGACCCCTTGTTAATTCAATGGCGACAGGCAAATAACTATGAAAAAATAAATTTACATCTCCTAAAAACTAATGCAGATGCTCAAACTGCATTAAAGCGCCTGCTTAAAAAAATAGATGCTGATATCATTGTCATGTTTCATCAAGATAGAAATTTTTGGAAATCAATTTTTGAGAAAAGTACTACAGCCGAATTAGTTTATGAATGGACTGCTCCAATTTTAACGATGCATAAAAAGTAGTTTATGGGCACACTTAAAATACAAGCACAATTAACGTGTTTTCACTGTGGTGAGAAACTAGAAAGTGCTCTTTTGTTTGATGATAAAAAATTCTGTTGTTCGGGATGCAAGGCTGTTTACCAGTTATTGAATAGTAATGATTTGTGCGATTATTACAACATCACAGATAATCCCGGCCAACAGTTAAATAAAAAAATAAATAATAAGCAATATGATATTTTAGATGATGCAGATATTGCAATTAAATTATTGAATTTTAAAAATGATACTGATAGTCATGTAAAATTTTATATTCCCTACATGCACTGTAGTTCATGCATTTATTTGCTCGAAAACATGCAGCGTTTGAACCCAAACATTGTAAACAGCAGCGTTAATTTTCAGAAAAAAGAACTTGAAGTTATTTTTCATAATCAAAAAATAAGCTTGAAGGAAATTGCCATTATGTTGCATAGCATTGGCTATCCACCTTATATTTCATTGGCTTCTGAAACGGCTGAAGCTAAGCCTAAAAATAGCAATAGAAGTCAAATTTATAAAATTGGTATTTCGGGTTTTGCTTTTGGAAATATTATGATGCTGAGCTTCCCAGAGTATTTTCACTTGAGTGATTTTTCGGGCACAAGTAATTTTACCAATATTTTTAATGTGCTGAGTTTGCTGCTTTCATTACCAGTTTTATTTTATTGTTCACAGGAATTTTTTATTTCGGCTTTAGCGTCAATTAAACAGCGGTATTTAAATATTGATGCGCCCATTGCATTGGCTATTTTAATTGCATTTTTAAGAAGTGTTTATGAAATTACTTTAGGAAGCGGCGTTGGTTATTTCGATAGCATGACAGGCATTGTTTTCTTTATGTTGCTTGGACGTTATTTTCAAAATAAAACTTACGATTATATTTCTTTTGAAAGAGATTATAAATCATATTTTCCTTTGGGCGTAAGCGTAATTGAAAAAATAGATGGTTTTGCCATTGAAAAAACCATTCCTGTTTCTACCATTAAAATTGGTATGCGCCTTATTATTCGCCAAAATGAATTGATTCCTGCCGATGCTATTCTTTTCAAGGGAAATGCTATTGTTGATTATAGTTTTGTAACAGGTGAAGCAGTAACTGTGAGCAAAGTATTGGGTGAAATTTTGTATGCGGGCGGTCGCCAAAAAGCTAATCAAATTGAAATGGAAGTGGTGAAAGAAGTATCGCAAAGCTACTTAACCTCTTTGTGGAATAAGGAAGAAAAAGAAGCTGAATTTCATCAAGAAACCGAATTAGTAGCTAAAATAAATAAGTATTTTAGTTATGGCTTGCTTATCACTGCTTTTGCTGCTTTTGTATATTGGTGGCCCACAGATACACATAAAGCCATTAATGCCATTACAACAATTTTAATTGTAGCTTGCCCTTGTGCCTTGTTGCTAAGCGCCACTTTCACTTATGGTAATGTATTGCAAATTATGGCTAAAAATAACATGTATATTAAAAATGCAAAAGCTGTTGAACGCTTTGCAAAGGCCGATACCATTGTGTTTGATAAAACAGGGACCATCACCAAAAGTAATGCAGCAAGTATCGAATGGGTAGGTTATACTCTCAATCAAACAGATCAACAATTGATTGCAAGTTTAACCAAAGAATCTATACATCCTTTAAGCAAAAGAATTACCAGCCACTTAGCACAAACACAAAGATATTCCATTACCAATTTTAAAGAACACACAGGGAAAGGAATTGAAGCTGAGGTTAATGAAAAGAGAATAAAAGTAGGTTCATTCGATTTTGTTGGAGGTAACACAGCGGCAAAGAATGATAAAGGTAGTAAGGTGTATGTGAGCATCAATAATGATGTAAAAGGTTATTTCAGTTTTAAAAATGTTTATCGTCAGGGCGTGGTTAATCTCTTCAAAGACCTACAAAATAAAGGTTATGAATTACACTTGTTGAGTGGCGATAATGAAGATGAAAAGAATTATCTAGGTAACTTTTTTACCAATTCGGCAACACTTAACTTTAACCAAACTCCACAACAAAAGCTCAGTTACATCGAAAATTTAACGCAAAAAGGCAAGAAAGTTATTATGGTTGGCGATGGTTTAAACGATGCAGGCGCGCTCATGAAAAGCTATGCTGGTATAGCCGTTACCGATGATGTAAACTTCTTTACACCCGCTTGTAGCGCCATATTAGAAGGCAATAAAGTGTCGCAGTTAAAACAATATTTAGATTATGCCAAGGCAGGTGCCTGGATCATTAAAGGGAGTTTTGTATTGTCCTTGTTGTATAATGTTGTTGGGCTTTCTTTTGCTTTAACAGGTACCTTGCAGCCAGTTATTGCAGCCATTTTAATGCCCGTAAGTACTATTAGTATTGTGTTGTTTACCACAGTAAGTTCAAATATAATAGCTAGAAAGAAGTTTGGTTTTAGCTTAAACTAAACAATTTTTATTTCATTTGATTTGAAATTTTGCTTCCTTTGTTTATCATATTAAATGATCTTAGCAAACATTTGATATTGCTACTGCGTAATTTAAGAGGTGATCGCAAAAATATGAAAACATACATTTTTCTTTGCTTTAGTATACTTTACTTTGGTTTTGATGCTTTGTCTCAAAACCAATGTCTTGATCCAAGTTTTGGCAATGCAGGAATTGTTCAACTTAATTTTGGAACCGATTCAATTTTTCCAAAAAGTATTGCATTGCAGCAAGATGGTAAAATTGTGGTTGGTTCAGATATTGTTGTTGGCCAAAATAGGGATTTTATCATTTCACGTTTTAACACAGATGGTTCTATTGATGCAAACTTTGGTGTAAATGGTAATATTGTTTGGGACTTTAATATTTCAAAGGATTTTCTAAAAAAAATAATTATCCTAACTGATGGAAAAATACTCATTGGAGGCAATTCAATTGTGTCGGGATTTCAGAAATATGCTTTCATAAGATTAAATTATGATGGATCGCTGGATTATACATTTGGGATGAATGGAAAAATAAGTTATAGTATTGTTGCAAATCAACATCATTTTTTACAAGATATGGTGGTTGATAATTTAGGGAGGATTAATTTTATTGGGCATAGTTTTATCGAAAACATAGAGTACTATTATTATTGGACAAGTGACCATGTTAATTATATTATTCAACTAAATGCTGATGGTAGCCTTAACTACAATTTTGGAGATACAGGTGTATTTCATCTTGTAACTTCAACTTATACTGTTATAAATAAATTGAGTTTACTTCAAAATCAGGATATCATATTTGCAGGAAAGAATAAAAATGATAGCTTATATTGGAGAAATGTATTTATTGGAAAATTAGATCAAACAGGAATTATAGATACAGTTTTTGGAAATAATGGCTTTCGTATTGTTGCTTGGACCCCAATATTGCATGCAGCAGATCTTATTGTCTCCAATACTAACGATATTTACGCAACTTCAAATATTGGCGACAACGGCTACTATTTCCATAGCATTGTTAAAGTTAACAGTACTGGAAATATTGATATGAATTATAATTTTAATTACAACTTTCACTTTGATAATATTCATAAAAAAGTCAAATTACTATCCTTAAATCAATCAATATTTTATATTGAAGATTCACTATACTGGGATGGAGCCGCAATCCAAAGAAATTTTAAATTGATGGCTTTAAGTAATACAGGTGTTATTGATTTAAATGCCTGCGGACAAGGTGAGATTATTGTGGATATTGAACCAGATGATATTGATTATTCCATTAATGCAGCCTTGCAAAATGATTCAAAAATAGTTCAATTAGGTACAGGAGGCTTTAACAATATTACTATGATTAGGTATTTGAATCCAGTGTTGAACACAATTGAAGATATTGATGATATAAAGGAAAGACCAATTGTTTTCCCTAACCCCGCAAATTCAAACTTAATAATTCAAAATGCCTACGGCACGGTTAAGGTAACGTGTCTCACAAGCGAAATCATTGATCAAATAACTAACAATCAAAGTCAAGTTATTATAGACATAAGTAGGTATGTACAAGGCATATATTTTATAAGTGTTAATGATAAACACGGACAAACTCATCATATCAAATTTATCAAAGAATAATTTAGCGTCAACTAAATAATCAAAGATTAATAACTTTTTTTCCCACCTTTGCACTTCTAAAATAGCAAAGTGAAACTTCAACAAAAAGTAAAGGCATTATCTCAATTAGGCGATTATCTAAAAGATTATATTAATGGCAAACAAAGCTTGAGCAGCTATGATTTGTTTCAAGAAAATTTTGAAAAAACTAGCCACGCCATCGCTTATGCTGAAAGAAAAAATCCCTGGTTTACGCCAAAAAATATAATGTACGCACTAGGCTATTGGGCCAATCAATTAAATCAAGAAAATTTACATCAATGGTTGGCAAATTATCAAATCTCAGAAAATATTGATCCTAAAAAAGTTGGGGTAATTATGGCTGGAAACATACCTATGGTGGGCTTTCATGATTTATTATGTGTGTTTTTAAGTGGGCATCAGTTCAATGGAAAACTGGCAAGTGATGATCAAATATTAATTCCTCATTTAATGGAAGTGTTGGCTGCCATTGCGCCAGAAACCAAAGCTGATATTTTATTTAGTGAGCAATTTTTAAAAAATATGGATGCTTACATTGGCACAGGAAGCAATAATTCGGCCCGTTATTTCGAGTATTATTTTCGCGATAAGCCGCACATCATAAGAAGCAACAGAAACGGAGTAGCTGTTTTAACTGGGAATGAAACGCCCCAGGATTTCGAAAAATTAGGGGAAGATATTTTCAGGTATTTTGGTTTAGGATGTAGAAATGTTTCAAAATTATATGTGCCCGAAGGTTATAATTTCAATGCTTTTTTTGAAGGTATTTATCCCTTTTTTGAAATGGTAAATCACAATAAATATGGCAATAATTATGAGTATAATAGAACTGTTTATTTAATGGGTAATGAAAAATTGTTGGATAATAATTTTTTGATTATTAAAGAAGATAAAAGTTTGAGCTCACCCATTGCTGTTTTGTTTTACGAATATTATACTGATGTTGATAGTTTAAATAGTCACTTTAAAGAAAATACAAATTTACTGCAATGTATTGTTGCAAATGATAATAAAATAGCACAAGCCATTCCTCTTGGAAATAGCCAACAGCCTTCTTTGAACGAATATGCAGATGGCTTTGATACCATGCGCTTCTTATTAGATATAAATTAAGTAAAGCATGACAAAAAAGGAACGCTATACACACATTTTAAATTACTTCGAACATCATCATCCCGAAGCTGAAACAGAGTTGACTTATAATAACTCCTTTGAATTATTAGTGGCGGTTATTTTATCAGCACAGTGTACTGATAAACGTGTGAATATGGTTACACCTGTTTTATTCAAACATTTCCCTGATGCCGAAACAATGGCTGCTGCAAGTGTTGATGAAATATTTTCTTACATGAAAAGCATTTCATATCCCAACAACAAAGCCAAACATTTAAAAGGTATGGCGCAATTACTGGTCGAGAAATTTAATAGCGAAGTACCATCAACCATAGAAGAGCTGCAAAGCTTGCCAGGCGTAGGTCGCAAGACAGCTAATGTAATTACTTCTGTAGTATTCAATCAACCCAGCATGGCGGTAGATACCCATGTATTCCGAGTTTCAGCGCGTTTAGGCTTAACAACTAATGCAAAAAATCCTTTACAAACTGAGCAGCAATTAATGAAGTTTATACCCACACATCAAGTAGCCATTGCGCATCACTGGCTTATTTTGCACGGTAGATATGTATGCTTGGCACGTACCCCAAAATGCGAAATTTGCCCACTAATCGCTTGGTGTAAGTATTATAGTAAATTATAAGAACAATTATCGTGGGTTGCTTAAATTAATATTGCCACAGATTCACAGATTAAAACTATTTTCCTAGATTGTGTAGATTCTAATAGCAGCAAGGCTCGTTAAATCAGAAAGGATCTGAAGCATCGGGTAGGGAGCGCAGTGAGCGCAAAGAAATAATTTAATAATTCATTTTCAAATTTCCATCAGCTAATTAGCTAATCAGCTAATCAATAGGCTCCAATCCCAAACCCTTGGCATAATTGTACATAAAAGCTTGTGCTTCTTCAACATTATTGCCAATATCACCTTCAAGAATAGCTTCTCGGATGGCATTTTTAATTAATCCAATTTCTTTCGAGGGTTTCAGATCAAATATTTTCATAATATCTTCACCACTGATAGGCGGTTGCCAATTTCGCAAATTGTCTTTTTCTTCAACTTCCCTTAATTTTACTTTTACCAACTCAAAATTGGCTAAATGCTTTTCTTTTTTGTATTCATTTTTAGTTGTAATATCAGCTTCACATAACAACATTAAATCATCAATATCATTTCCAGCCTCAAACAATAATCTTCTGATTGCGCTATCCGTAATAATTTCTTTAGATAGCACAATGGGTCTTAAATGAAGTAAAACTAATTTTTGCACATACTTCATTTTTTCATTCAAAGGCAATTTTAGTTCATTAAAAATTTTTGGAACCAAACGCGCACCTTTATCTTCATGGCCATGAAAAGTCCAGCCTGTGCCGTCTTCAAATCTTTTAGTATGCGGTTTAGCAATATCATGCAAAATAGCGGCCCACCTGAGCCATAAATTGTTTGTTGTTTTGCAAATATTGTCTAACACTTCTAAGGTATGATAAAAATTATCTTTATGGCCTTTTCCTTTGATGATATCCACACCATATAAATTAGCCATTAAAGGAAAAATTAATTTAAGTAAACCGGTATCAAACAATAATTTAAAGCCAATAGAAGGAGTAGGAGAGGAAATTATTTTGTTGAGTTCATCAGTAATTCTTTCTTTAGAAATAATACTAATTCTGTCTTTGTTATTTTTTATGGCTTCAATACATTTGGCATCAATGGTAAAATTAAGTTGGGTGGCAAACCTAATGGCGCGCATCATTCTTAAAGGATCATCGCTAAATGTAATTGTAGGATCTAAAGGTGTTACAATTCTTTTTTCGGCAATCATACTTAAACCATCAAAAGGGTCAACAAGCGCACCATAATTTGCTGCATTTAAACTAATGGCCATGGCATTGATGGTAAAATCTCTGCGATTTTGATCATCTTGTAAAGTTCCCTGCTTAACTTCGGGGTTACGCGAATGTTGGCTATAAGATTCAATGCGTGAACCCACAAATTCAAGATCTAAATCTTGATATTTAAACATCGCAGTGCCGTAGGTTTTAAAAATATTTACCTTTAAATGCTTGTCAATTTTTGCAGCAGCTTTGCTTGCAAGTAAGGTGCCATCACCCACAACCACAAAGTCAATATCTTTGCAATCACGACCCATAATGGCGTCACGCACAAATCCACCAACAACATAACAAGGTAATTTCAACTCTTGTGCTGTGGCGGCAATAATTTTAAATACTGGATTTTTAATGAGGTGCAGGCAATCCATCTTCTAAAGTGCGCATATTTTTTTATAAAGATTAAACATATTGTCCGCACAAATTTCTGGTCTAAATTGTTGAACGTATGAATAGCCTGCTGTAATCATTTCTTGGCGCTTATTTTCATTTGTGTACACCAATTTAATTGCTTCAGCTAACTCATCAGCATTATCAGGGTCCACAAAAATACTTCCAGGTCCGGCTGCCTCTGGGAAACAACCTCCTCTGGTAGTTATAACTGGCACTTTTGAAGCTAAAGCTTCTATGATTGGTATTCCAAAACCCTCAAAAAGTGAAGGATAAATAAATGCTTTTGCTTTTTTATAAATAAGCGGCATGAGCGCATTATTAACGCTTTTCATAAAAATTACACGTTTTTCTAAACCGTATTTTTCTACATAATTATTTACCTCTTTGGCGTAAGAAGTTTCTTTTCCAACAACAATTAAAGTTACTTGCATCGATTTGTCTAATTCGTGTATGGCTTTAACCAATGCTAGTAAATTCTTTCTTTGTTCAACTGTGCCCACATAAAGAATGTATTCATCGGGTAACAATTTTTCGGGCGAATTGTCATTTGTACTATATTCATTATCATGAAAAAAATTCTCATCGCATGTCTGGTAAATTACATGTATTTTCTCTTCTGGGACATCAAGAAATTCAATTAAGTCACTTTTTGTTTGCTCACTTACAGCTATAATTCCATCGGCTAATGCGCATGATTTTTTAGTTTTCATGGTATACATTTTACGGTCGCCTGCATTGTAAAATTCAGGGTAACGCATAAAAATTAAATCATGCACAGTAATCAATTTCTTTGCCTTCATCTTATCACTGTTCAAAGGAATCTCATTGCTCAAACCATGATATATATCGAGATCAATTTGATTTGCATTTTTTGTAATGCCATAAGAACGCCACCAACCTGGAAATTCTTTGCCCCAAAAACTTTGAGGTTCAATTAAATGTATATTCGATTTTTTTTCAAGAAAATCATGAAGTTTATATCTACTGCTTTCAGAATTAAATAAAAAGTAATCTTCTGTTGGATTGTTTTTTATAATACCACGTATCAAATTTCTTGAATAGTTTCCTAATCCACTCTTGTTATTAAATGCCCTTTTGGCGTCAAATCCAATCTTCATATTAATTACGAATTGAAATTATTAGGTGGTCATTAAATTAAACAGTTTCGGCAACAATATCTTTTTCAATCTTTAAATGATCAATAATAAAGTCTTGCCTTTCTGGTGTATTTTTGCCCATATAAAACTGCAACATTTCTTCAAGCATTACTGCTTTTGTAATAATTACAGGGTCAAGTCTTATATCTTTTCCAATGAAATGTTTAAACTCATCAGGCGATATTTCTCCTAATCCTTTAAATCGCGTAATTTCTGGCTTAGGGCCTAGTTTATTAATTGCATTCACGCGCTCTTCATTGCTATAGCAATAGATGGTTTCTTTTTTGTTTCTAACCCTAAACAATGGAGTTTGCAAAATATAAAGATGTCCATTTTTTACTAAATCAGGAAAAAATTGCAAGAAAAAGGTAATCAACAACAACCTAATATGCATGCCATCTACATCGGCATCTGTTGCTAATACGATGTTATTATAACGCAAATCGTCCATGCCATCTTCAATGTTGAGGGCACTTTGCAAAAGGTTAAATTCTTCGTTTTCGTAAACTATTTTTTTTGTTAATCCAAAACAATTGAGCGGTTTTCCTTTTAAACTGAATACCGCTTGCGTATTTACATCTCTTGTTTTTGTGATGCTTCCACTCGCTGAATCTCCTTCGCAAATAAATAAAGTTGTGTCTAAGCTTCTTTCATCGTTGCTGTTAAAATGTACACGGCAATCTCTTAATTTTTTGTTATGCAAACTGGCTTTTTTAGCTCTTTCACGTGCCAATTTCCTGATACCCGAAAGCTCTTTTCTCTCTTTTTCGCTTTGTACTATTTTATGTAAAAGTAATTCGGCTGTTTCTGGATTTTTGTGTAAAAAGTTGTCTAAGGCCTCCTTCACAAAATCATTGATAAAGGTCCTAATTGCAATCCCGTCTGGCGCTATAACTTGTGAGCCAAGTTTTGTTTTTGTTTGCGATTCAAAAACTGGCTCTTGCACTTTAATACTGATGGCGGCAACAATTGAAGTACGAACATCAACAGCTTCAAACTCCTTTTTGTAAAATTCTCTAATAGTTTTAACTACTGCTTCTCTAAACGAACCTTGATGGGTTCCTCCCTGCGTAGTATGCTGACCATTAACAAATGAATAATATTCTTCACCGTATTGTGTGCCATGCGTAAATGCAACTTCTATGTCGTTTCCTTTAAGATGTATAATAGGGTAGAGGATATTGCCACTTAAATTTTGACTCAATAAATCATGTAAACCATTTTCAGAATAAAACTTATTGCCGTTTAAATAAATGGTTAATCCTGTATTGAGGTAAACGTAATTCCAACACATTTTTTCTACATATTCCATCAAAAAATGGAAGTTGCCAAATATTTTTTCATCAGGTATAAAAACTACCTGTGTTCCTTTTCTTAAAGTACTTTCAACAATGGCATCATCTTTAACTAAAACACCACGCTCAAACTCAGCAGTTTTAATTTTTTCATCTCTAACTGATGATACTTTAAAATACGAAGCCAAAGCATTCACAGCCTTTGTACCAACACCATTTAAACCTACCGATTTTTTAAAAGCTTCACTATCATATTTAGCACCTGTATTTATTTTTGAAACAACATCTACAACTTTACCTAAAGGTATCCCTCTGCCATAATCGCGCACCTTCACCACTTTTTCTTTGATAGTTATCTCAATGGTTTTGCCATGGCCCATTACATACTCATCAATGCAGTTATCTATGGTTTCCTTTAAGAGGATATAAATTCCATCATCTTGTGAAGAGCCATCGCCTAATTTACCAATATACATGCCTGGTCTTAATCGGATGTGTTCTTTCCAATCAAGGGTTTTAATGCTGTCTTCGTTATAATTTGCTTCTGCCATGATTTTATTATTTTACTATAAATCCCAAGCTTTTGAAATGTTAAACATTAAATCTAAAATGCATTACATCACCATCTGCAACAACATATTCTTTACCTTCAACCCTTAACTTTCCGTTATCTCTGCAAGCAGCCTCTGAACCATATTTCACAAAATCATCATAAGCAATTACTTCAGCTCTAATAAATCCTCTTTCAAAATCAGTATGAATTACTCCTGCTGCTTGCGGGGCTGTCATGCCAGTGGTTATGGTCCATGCGCGCACTTCTTTAACACCTGCTGTAAAATAGGTTGAAAGGTTTAATAATTTATAAGCCGATTTAATTAATTTATTTACCCCCGGCTCTTCTAAGCCAATATCTTGCAAGAATGATTGGCGGTCTTCATAACTCTCCAAGGCAGCTATTTCTGCTTCCATGGCTGCAGTAATAATAATTACTTCGGCATTTTCGTTTTTAACTGATTCTTTCACTGCGTCAACATGCTTATTGCCCGTTTTTACAGATGCTTCATCTACATTACAAACATACATTACTGGTTTTGCTGTTAACAAATAAATATCTTCAATATGCTTTCTATCTAATTCACTTACCGGTGCCGACCGCGCTGCTTGGCCTGATTCTAAATGCTCCTTGTATATTTTTAATACTTCAAACGCTTTTTTTGCATCCTTGTCAGTACCAACTTTTGCTGCTTTTTCTGTTTTTTGCAATTTCTTTTCTAAAGAATCAAGGTCTTTTAATATCAATTCATAGTCAATGGTTTCTTTATCACGAACGGGGTTTACTTGGCCGTCAACATGCACTACATTGGGGTCATCAAAACAACGTAACACATGCAAAATAGCATCTGTTTCTCTAATATTTCCTAAAAACTGGTTGCCCAAACCCTCGCCTTTACTTGCGCCTTTTACTAATCCTGCAATGTCAACAATTTCAACATTTGTGGGTAACACGCGCTCTGGTTTCACTAATTTTTCTAATACAGCTAATCGTTCATCAGGCACGGTAATTACACCCACATTGGGCTCAATGGTACAAAAAGGAAAATTTGCTGCCTGCGCCTTAGCGTTTGATAAGCAATTAAATAATGTTGATTTTCCTACATTCGGTAAGCCTACTATTCCACATTGTAATCCCATACTAAAGCTGCTTTAATTTTATTGATAATTGGTTAATAATTGAGTTTATAATAATCGGCAAATATACTCATTTTGAACCCTGCATTCATGCTAAAAAATAATACTGTTTTCATAGTTTTCAACAATAAATAAAGTTTATGAACAAGCATTTATCAAACAAGCAATTGCATTACTTTCGTCAAAAATTTTAATTATGCCCTCAATTTTAGAATTAGAAAATATTAGCACTCAAGTTAGAAGAGATATAGTAAGAATGGTTCATGCCGTTAATTCTGGTCATCCTGGTGGTTCGCTTGGATGTACCGATTTTTTAGTAGCACTATACTTTAAAGTAATGAAACATCAACCTTCCCCTTTTGAAATGGATGCAAAGGATCAAGATGTTTTCTTTTTATCTAATGGTCATATTTCTCCTGTTTTTTATAGTGTTCTAGCGCGTTCTGGGTACTTTGAAATTGCAGAATTGGCTACTTTCAGAAAGTTAAATTCACGTTTGCAAGGTCATCCAACAACACATGAACACTTGCCAGGCGTAAGAATGGCATCCGGTTCATTAGGGCAAGGAATGAGTGTTGCTATTGGCACTGCCATGGCAAAAAAAATGAATGGCGATAAGCAATTGGTTTACACTTTACATGGCGATGGCGAATTGCAAGAAGGTCAAATTTGGGAAGCAGCGCTCTTTGCTCCAGCTAATAAAGTAGATAATTTAATTTGTACTGTTGATTATAACGGACAACAAATTGATGGATCTACCGAACAAGTATTAAGCCTAGGCAATCTATCGCAAAAGTTTGAAGCATTCGGTTGGTCGGTACTTTCTATTGAAGATGGAAATAATATGGAACAAGTGGTGAATGGTTTAGAAAAAGCCAAAACAATGACTGGAAAAGGAAAACCTGTAATGATTATTATGGCAACAGCTATGGGTGCAGGTGTTGACTTTATGATGGGAAGCCACAAATGGCATGGTGTTGCTCCAAATGACGAACAGTTAGCGATTGCCTTGGCGCAATTGCCCGAAACAGCAAGCGATTATTGATACAATAAAAAAATGGAACAAGAAAACTTAAGGTATGGTGACTTTGCTTATTTAAAAGTAAAGGAAATAACAAATTTTGGAGCGTTTTTAGATACAGGTGCCGATAAGGATTTACTGCTTCCATTTAGTGAACAGAGCAAAAAAGTAGAGCAAGGTAAAGGTTATATTGTAGCTATTATTGTTGATGAATTAACCGAAAGGCCTATTGCAACTCAAAAGTATAGAAAATACATAAACGAGGATACCACAAATTTAAAGGCAGGACAAGAAGTAGATCTTTTACTCACTCATTTTACTGCACTTGGCGCGAATGTGATTATTGATAATGAATTTGAAGGTTTAATTTATACCAATCAAATTTTTAAAAAAGTAAATGTAGGCGATCAGTTCAAAGGATTTATAAAAGAAATACGTGCCAATGGCAAAGTAGATGTGGTCATTCAAAAGCAAGGTGTTGAAGCCATTGAAAGTGATACTGAGGTTGTTTTAAATTATTTGAAACAACACCAAGGCTTTGCAGCAATTGGAGATTTTACCGAACCTCAAACTATTTATCGTGAATTAAGTATGAGCAAAAAGGCATTTAAGAAAGCTGTAGGAAGTCTTTATAAGCAAAAGCTAATAGCTATTACTGATACTGGCTTGCAATTGCAATAAAAATAAAACAAACATTTGATAAAGCTTTTTTATTTAAAGCGCTATTTTAAATCTAGTGTGTGTCCTAGTTTATCCTTTTTTGTCTTTAAGTAGAATTTATTATGTTCGTTGGAGGCAATTTCAATAGGCACATTTTCAACTATTTCTAGCCCATAACCTATTAAGCCTGCTCTTTTTTTGGGATTATTACTCATTAAACGAATTTTGCTAACACCTAAATCTCTAAGTATTTGAGCTCCTACGCCATAATCGCGTTCGTCCATTTCAAAGCCAAGCTGTAAATTGGCTTCAACAGTGTCGAGTCCTTCTTCTTGCAATTTATAGGCTTTCAATTTGTTTAATAGTCCAATGCCGCGTCCTTCTTGGTTCATATAAAGTACAATGCCTTTTCCTTCTTTTTCAACCATGGTCATGGCAGCATGCAATTGCGGACCACAATCACACCTACAAGAGCCAAAAATATCACCAGTTAAACATGAGGAGTGCACACGTACCAAAACATTTTCATCTGGTTCCCATGTTCCTTTTATAAGCGCTAAATGATCTTGATTGGTAGTTTTTTGTTTGTAAGCTACCAATTTAAAATCGCCCCATTGGGTTGGCATATTTACTGTAACCTCTTTTTCTATAAGCGATTCATTAGCCAGTCGATACTTAATTAAGTCTTCTATGGAAACTATTTTAAGATTAAACTTTTCGGCGATTATAAATAAATCATTCAAACGCGCCATAGTGCCATCTTCGTTCATAATTTCTACAATTACTCCTGCAGGCTCAAAACCAGCTAAACGCGCAAAATCAATGGCTGCTTCGGTATGGCCCGCCCTGCGTAAAACACCGCCTCGCTTTGCTCTTAATGGAAATATATGTCCTGGTTTTCCTAATTCTTCGGGTCTTATTTCTGGGTTAATAAGAGCTAATACAGTTTTGGCTCTATCTTGTGCCGAAATACCAGTGGTACAACCATGTCCAATTAAATCAACAGAAACAGTAAATGGTGTTTCGTAAGCAGCGCTATTATTAGATACCATTAACTCCAAATTAAGCTGATCGCAACGATCTTCAATCAAAGGAGCGCATATTAACCCTCTTCCATGAGTGGCCATAAAATTGATAATTTCTGGCGTTATGCTGCGTGCTGCGGTTAAAAAATCACCTTCATTTTCACGATCTTCATCATCAACCACAATAATCACACGACCTGCCTTAATCTCTTCTATAGCTTCTTCTATGCGATCTAATTTGTTTTTCATATTTTATATTTACTGCAAAAGTATAGAATTAAACTATGTTAACTTATGCGCAGCAAAATTTTTACACAATAATTTCAAAATGTAACTGGCAATTAATCACAATTAAATGAAATGTTCAATATTTAACATCTATTTTACATCCAAATATTTGTTACAATCACAATAACATTTACTTTTACGCAAAATTTTAACCAAATAATTAACCAAAAAACAAATCAAATGAAAAAATTAACAAAAGCAGTTTTAGCAATTTTAGTAGTTGCTTCTTCTATTACAGCTTGTAAAAAAGGTGATGACGATCCAGGATTATCTTTAAGCTCAAGAAAGTCGCGTATTGCTGGTGAGTGGAAAGTTGCTACTTATGATGCAGCAATTACTGATGTTATAACCGACAATGGTGCTACAAGCACTACTACTCGTACAGATGTAAATAGCACAAAAATTTCAGGTTCTTCTTACACCTATACTTCAAACGTAACCTCAACTCAACCATCATTCACAAGTTACACCAACACTGAAACAGGAACTGTATCTGAGTTTACATATACTATTGAAAAAGATGGTACTTGGACATCTAAAAAAGTTACTAAAATAACATCTTCAAATACTACTGCAGGTGGTGCTTCAACTACTGATGCTCAAAATATTACAACAACAGTTGAATCTTCAGGTACTTGGCAATTTTTAGGTAAAAACAGTTCTGCTGAGTTGAAAAACAAAGAAGCAGTTTTATTATCTACTGCAAAATCAACAACAACAGATGTATTTGTTGCTACTGACGGTAGTAATTTAACAAGCACATCAATTGTTAACGAAACTTATGCTTTAAATGAAGCTACAGAAGTTTGGACACTTTCTCAATTAGCTAAGAAAGAAATGGCCGCTAATATTGCAATTGATAACAAATACGATGGTAGCTCAACAGTTACTTCTGGATCAAGTTCAAACACTTTTAAAAACGGACCTTATTCTTCTAAAGGTACAATCACAGTTACTTTTACTCAAGATTAATTAGAGTACTACATTTCAAAAAAGCCACATCGATTTCGATGTGGCTTTTTTGTTGCCCTAAAGGTTATATTGCGCAAAGTTAAAAACCATTTACTTCTTTGGTATGATACCGATGTGAAAAAAGTATTGGCTCAAATTTGTTTCACGGCATTTGTCCCAAATTTTTTAGGATCGGCATTTATCAATGTAAGATTTTAAATTATTGGTATAATTTATAAATCACATTGGTATTATTTATGAAACTATAATTGTAAATTCCTTTTTATCGACCTCTGCTAAAGCAATTATTTCCTCAATAATATTATTACCAAATTTCAAATTTAACCACAAAATATTTTCGTATCGCTCTTGTAGGCCACCTTCTGGAAATAAATTATCTTTTATCTTTTTAAGTTGATTAATACTAATATCATGTTTGTTTTTTTGCGCTTTTGCTGCTTTTTGAGCAAGCATTTCAATCGATTTTAGTACTTTCATTTTTTCACCTTCTGCAGTGGCTGCAAGCGTGGCATCAATAGCTACAATTTTTGTTTTTATTTGCTCAAAAAGCTGATGGGTCATAGCTTGTTCATCGTTAAAAAGAAGTTCTTCTACACCCATGTTTTTCAAAGTTTTTGCTGTTAATATTTCAATCGAATCAAATATTTCAGCGGGCGAAATACCTAGTTGTGTTAACTTTTCTGATTGCTTGTTATCAATCCACAAAAAAGAGTTTCTTAATGCCAACATTGGATAAAATACCTGGTGACAATCAAAAACTTTTTTTAGTTCAAACCAATACGAAAGTTCACCTGCACCACCAATGTAAACCAAATTGGGTAAAATACACTCTTGGTATACTGGTCTCATAATTACATTTGGACTAAATCGCTCTGGAAAGGCATCAATTTCTTGAAGCAATTGCGCTTCAGTAAATGTAATTTCGGTGTCTAAAACTTTATAAATTTGATCTTCTAAGGTAATACGCTTCCTAAGCTTATCTTTAAGATAAAAGAAATTGATGTCGCGCGGTTTAACTTGAATTTTTTCCTCTTTTACCAGGCCGGTTGATACAATTTGATTGATCGATTCTAAAACTGCCTTATTTGAAACTTGGCCAAGTATATCTTCTTTAATGATTTCCTTGAACTCATTTTTTAATAATTTGTTATCTGCATCTAACACCAAAAGCTTGTGCTCAGCAAATAAGTGAAGTACTAAATGCTTTGTGGCTTCGGCCAGATTACTATGTTTTTGATAGGCATCATGTATGATATCAATTAAGTTTGTGGAGTTAATTTTATCACCCAATATTTCTTTTATATCATTCAGAAAGGTTTCAATGCCGCTATTTGAAATTCTTCCCGTTGCACCGCTTGTGGCAGCATTCCATGTTATTTTTTTATTAAACAAATGAATATGATTGATTTCTTCAAAATCATGATCTTCACTTGCCATCCAATACACAGGAACAAAATTATATTGCGGATATTTTAATTTTAATTTCCTACTTAAATTTATGGCCGATGCAATTTTGTAAATAAAATAGAGCGGGCCAGCGGCTAAGCATAGCTGATGTCCTGTGGTAATTGTAAAGGTATGCTTGTCCTTTAATGATGCTACAACGTTTTCTAAATCAGGAAAAGTACTATAATATGAAGCATGCTGTTCATCTAAAACCTTAAATAGGGCTGACCTATTTGTTGCAAAGTTTTTACGCGCTTCAATGGCTTTTTCATAATTTTCAAGTTCAAAATAATGATTGTAAAATGGTGTTAGCCTTTGGTCTTTATTAAGATAGGCGTTTGTAAGACCACCAAAATAACCAGTATCAAGCAAAGAAAGTTTTGTAACCGTCATGGAATTTAAATTTAAGCCGTAAATAGATTAAAAACAAGAAAATTACTTATCTTGACTTTCCTTTTTCTTTCTTCTATAGCGCATAAAAAAGTAGATACCACCACCAATAAGTAATACTGGCAACAGAAATGAACCTGAAACGCCATTATTTCCTATACTTACAAAAACTCTGCTCCATCTTACCTTATTAAAAATGCTTGTCGAGTTGTTGTCTAAACTCAACCAAACAAAAACGGCTTTCCCAACAATATGATCTTCGGGTACAAAGCCCCAAAATCTACTATCTGCTGAATTATGACGGTTATCACCCATCATAAAATAATAGTTCATTTTAAAGGTATAGCTTGTTGCTAAGGCATCATTAATATAAATGCCAGCTTCTTTTATTTCTAATTTATTTTTTTCATACACTTCAATTAATCGCTTATAGATGGGTAAATTTCCTCTATCTAATGCAACGGTTACTCCAGCTTTTGGAATAGTGAGTGCGCCATAATTATCTACATTCCATTTTCTTTGTGGGTCAAAAGGAAAAATATATTCAGCATAAACACCCGGCTTATCAAACATTGGTTCAATATGAACAACATTCCCAAATGATTTTATTTTTTCTGCATTTTCCTTGGTTAAAGTGAGCTCATAATCTCCCATATTTGAAGTTTGAGCGCCTTCGGTAACTTGCATTTCTCTTAAGGTTTTTGGATTGAAATCACTGCCATCAGTTTGAACATGATATTTCCACTGCATGCGTTCCGGCATGTCGGCCATTTTATCATTAATATACAAAATCCCTTGCTTAACTTCTAGCTTATCACCCGGTATTCCAACACACCTTTTAATATAATTTTCTTGCTTGTCAACAGGCCTAAAATCCTCCATGGGGTAATTAAAAACAACCACATCATTGTTTTTAATTGTGCCAAATCCAGGTAGCCTGAAATAGGGAATTTTAATTAATTCTGAATAAGATTTTACTGATTCAGTAAATGGCATGGTATGATGCGCAAAAGGAAATGAAATAGGCGTCATAGGCACTCTTGCGCCGTAACTTATTTTACTTACAAATAAAAAGTCACCAATAAGTAATGATTTTTCCATAGAAGAGGTAGGAATGGTAAATGCTTCAATAAAAAATGTTCTAATAAAAGTGGCTGCTATTACTGCAAAAAGAATAGCATCACCCCATTCCCGCAAGGGTGTTTTTTGCTTATCACTTTTATGAAACAAATAAAATATTCCTAAGGTAATGATGCACAAAAAAATAAATAAATAGATATTCATTTTCTTTTTTTGAGTGCTCTTTTTTTTTGACATAAATTTTGTGAGTTAATTGCTGTTGATCTGTTTGCAGCAACGAAGTAAATAAATTTTTCTGTTAATGAAAGTTAAGCATAAAGCCTGAATTAATTATTAGGAGCTTCAGCCTGCTAAACTACTGATTTTATTGGCATCGCACTACCTAAGTAAATATTTAGATCCATTGCTGCCAATGACGTAAAGCTTTAGCCGGGATTGAATTAGGCTTGGTGTAGCAATTTTGCATGGTTCAGAGGAATTTGATTTTATGAGCTCAATCATTCATTTAAAATGGATGTTCACCTAAATTTAAAACATCCTTCATTTTAAAAACTCCTTTTTTACCAATAATCCAAGCTGCTGCTATCATTGCTCCAATTGCAAATCCTTCTCTGTTCATCGCTGTGTGTTTTATTTCAATGATATCTTCATTTGATGTATATTTTATTTCATGTGTTCCGGGCACATCAGGCAATCTTATACTATGTATAGGAAGTATATCTTTTTCAGTTTTTTCTTGATTTTCCCAATTCAGGTAGGCTTTGTTTTGACTCAAAATTTCATCTGCTAATGTAATAGCAGTTCCACTCGGCGCATCAAGTTTAGCAGTGTGATGTATTTCTCCAAGAGAAATTTTATACTGTTGGTATGGCGCCATCAATTGTGCTAATTTGTGGTTGAGTTCAAAAAATAAATTTACACCTAAACTGAAGTTTGATGCTGCAAGCATGGCTCCATTTAAAGTGTTGCATTTATCTTCAATTTCATTCTTATGTGAGCTCCAAGCTGTTGTGCCTATAACAATGGGTACTTGCGCTTGCAAACAAAGTAAAATATTATCTACAACGGCATTTGGCGTAGAAAATTCAATAGCTACATCGGCTTTTTTTAAATTTTCAATAGTTAATTCTTTTGCGTTTTCACGGTTAATTTTTAATACAATTTCATGGCCTTGAATGGCCGCTAATTTTTCAATGGTTTTACCCATTTTTCCATAACCAATCAATGCAATTTTCATATATTTTAAATTAAAATCAAGAACTATATTTTTTACCTCTTTTACTCCCTGAGCCAATAAATTCAAGAGAAACGTTGTCTGATTGTGTGTTGTTTAATGCTAATATTTTAGAAAATAAAACTGGCCCAAACTCAATCAATGTAGTTCTTAACTCAGCACCAGGCTCATTGATAATACTTAATATTTCAGTTGGATAGGCTTTTGGATGCTCATTAACACCTATCTTCTCGACCTCTTTACTTTTATCAATAGTTTCGCTTACCTTGCTTTTAAATTTATCGGCCATATTGCTTAAGTCATCGCCTATATCGTTCACTTTTTTCCACTTAATAGATATCCAATAACAAAGCCAGCAGCTGCACCAATGGCCAATCCCCATAATATTTTCGATTTATTATTTTCCATTGTTTTTTTTTTCAAAAGTACAAAATACTATTCAATGCATAATCAATTGAATTAATTAATTGTAAAACATTTTTATGTCAAATACTGTATATTTGCCAACTCATAGAATGAAGTCCCTTGCAACAAAAAAGTTTAAAGTTTTTCCTTTTCTTTTTGTTAGTTATTAACTTTTGCGATGCTCAAAATGAGCAGAAAATAGCGAAAGACTCTTTGGTATGGAAGAAAAAAAAGCAATTAACCTGGAATGATTCCACAGGTAAAGTTGTTAATTCGTTTTCCTTTAATTGTTATGTGTATTCAAGTTTTGAAGCTGTAGCAGATAAAAAAATGATCAATCAGCCTTCAAGGGTCAGGGTAAATTTTGATTATAGTAGGAAAAGAGATTATACCAATGAAGATAAAACTAACAGCCCCGACTTTATATTTAGCCAAACAGTAATAGGTATTCAGCAATTATATGCTAAAAGGTTAAGAAAATCCCTTTTTAAGATAAAATTTAAACCAGGTTCCCATGCATTACTCGAAAGTGCTTTTGCAGATTATTTAGAGCAAATGATAAAACGAGATAACGAAATGAGGCTTGAAACTGCGAATGGAAAGGATGTAGCCAAATTAAATGAATGGTCAGCAATGATTGTAAGGGAGTTAGAAGAAGACACTATCAAAGAGCGAGAGAAAAAATAATTATTAAGCCATCATTCTCTCAATTAAAGTTTTTTTTGTAATTATTGTTGTGCTATTGTTTGGTATGACAATTATTCATGTTTTATTATGCGGTTCATTTTTTGCCAATGTACATGGAATAATAAATAATTTACAAATAAACCCTACATTTGCAGCCCTTAAATTTGAATTTTTTTATTTTCAAATATGGAAAGCTAAACAGAAAAAACAAGCTATATGATAGACTTTATTAATAAAACCATTTCTGGATTTTTTGGAAAAAAATCTGACCGCGATATCAAATCTATTGATCCAATTGTTCTTAAAATACATGAAGCATACAAAGTCATCGAAAAATTAAGCAATGATGGTTTGCGTCAGAAATCTGAAGACTTAAAAGCCAAAGTGGCAGCCGCAGTGCAGCTAGAAGAAGAAAAGGTGAAAGAGCTAAAAGCAAAGGTTGAAACAGATGAAATTGCCGATGTTGATGAAAAGGAAAAGATTTATGTTGAAATTGATGCCTTAAACAAGGAAATCACTAAAAAAATTCAAATAGCTCTTGATGATATACTCCCAGATGCTTTTGCCATTGTTAAAGAAACGGCCAAGAGATTCAAAGAAAATGAACAGCTTGAAGTGATAGCAAATGCGATGGATCGTCAATTAGCAGCTAAAAAAGGGAATGTAATTATTCAAGGTGAAAAAGCATATTATAAAAATCAATGGATTGCTGCCGGCAATACTGTAACTTGGGATATGGTGCATTACGATGTGCAGTTAATTGGTGGTATTGTTTTGCATCAAGGTAAAATCTCAGAGATGGCAACAGGGGAAGGTAAAACATTAGTTGCTACTTTGCCAATGTTTTTGAATGCATTAAGCGGAAAAGGCTTGCATGTTGTTACCGTTAACACTTATTTATCAAGAAGGGATAGCGAATGGATGGCTCCTTTGTTTGAGTTTCATGGGTTAAAAGTTGATTGTATTGATTTGCATGAACCAAATTCTGATGCAAGAAGAAATGCTTATTTGGCTGATATTACTTACGGAACAAATAATGAATTTGGATTTGATTACTTGCGCGATAATATGGCTCGAAGTCCAGAAGATATGGTGCAAAGGGTACATAATTATGCTATTGTAGATGAGGTAGATAGTGTATTGATTGATGATGCTAGAACGCCCTTAATTATTAGTGGTCCAACAGCAAAAGGTGATATACATGAATTTCAAGCGCTTAAACCGCAAGTTGAAAAGTTGGTTGCTGCCCAAAGAAATTATGTAAATATTGCCTTGGCTGAAGGTAAAAAACTATTTGCAGAAAATAAATTAGATGATGCTGGTATAGCGCTTTTAAGGGCATTTAGAGGTTTGCCAAAAAATAAAGCACTCATTAAATATTTGAGCGAACAAGGCGTACGCGCACAACTTCAAAAAACAGAAAACTTCTATATGCAAGATCATGGAAGAGAAATGCATAAAATTGATGCTGAACTTTTCTTTGTTATTGATGAAAAAAATAATAGCATTGAACTTACAGAAAAAGGAATTGAATTGGTTTCTAAAACTGCAGAAGATGCCAAGTTCTTTGTTTTACCTGACATCGGATCTGAAATTGTTGATATAGATAAATCATCACTAACTACTGAGGAAAAGATGATCCAAAAGGATGCACTCATGCGCGATTTTGCAGTTGCTTCTGAAAGAGTGCACACCGTTAACCAATTGTTGAAGGCCTACACACTTTTTGAAATTGATGTGGAATATGTGGTGATGGAAAATAAAATTAAAATTGTAGATGAGCAAACAGGTCGTATTCTTGATGGTAGAAGGTATTCTGATGGATTGCACCAAGCCATTGAAGCTAAAGAAAATGTAAAGGTTGAAGCAAGTACACAAACATTTGCCACAATCACTTTGCAGAATTACTTTAGAATGTATAACAAGCTTTCGGGTATGACAGGTACTGCTGAAACAGAAGCTGGTGAGTTTTGGGACATTTATAAATTGGATTGTGTTGTAATTCCAACCAATAGATCCATAACAAGAAAGGATGAAGAGGATTTGGTATACAAAACCAAACGCGAAAAGTACAATGCTGTTATTGATGTTATCGTAAAGGAAACCGAAAAAGGCAGGCCGGTGTTGGTTGGTACTACTTCTGTTGAGATTTCAGAATTGTTGAGCCGCATGCTTAAATTAAAAGGGATTAAGCATAATGTATTGAATGCAAAATTGCACCAACGTGAGGCTGAAATCGTTGCCGAAGCGGGGCAGGCTGGCACAGTTACTATTGCAACAAATATGGCAGGTCGTGGTACTGATATTAAATTAGGCCCAGGTGTAAAAGAAGCAGGAGGTTTAGCAATTATTGGTACTGAGCGTCATGATAGTAGGCGTGTAGATCGTCAGTTGAGAGGTCGCGCTGGTCGTCAAGGTGATACAGGTTCATCTCAGTTCTTTGTATCTTTGGAAGATGATTTAATGCGATTGTTTGGAAGTGATCGTATTGCCAAGTTGATGGATAGAATGGGGATTGAAGAAGGGGAGGTTATTCAACATAGCATGATTTCTAAATCTATTGAACGTGCCCAGAAAAAAGTAGAGGAAAATAATTTTGGTACACGTAAGCGCTTATTAGAGTATGATGATGTAATGAATAGTCAGCGTGAAGTGATTTACGGTAAACGCAGACATGCTTTGTTTGGCGAACGTTTATCTATTGATATTGCCAATACAATGTATGATGTATGTGCTGATATCATTAAAGAACATTTTGAGGCAAAAGATTTTGAAGCATTTAACCTTGATTTGATTCTCAATTTTTCTATCGAAAGTCCGGTGACTAAAGAAGAATTTTTAAAAGGAGCTAAGAACTTAGAGGAAATTGTTTTTGATGCGGCTTATGCGCATTACCAGCTTAAGTCAAAGCAAATTGCAAGTAATGCTTATCCTGTTGTTAAGAATGTATTCGAGAATAGCGCTCAAATGTATGAGAATATTGTAATTCCTTTTACTGATGGTATTAAGACCATGCAAGTGCTCGCTAATCTTAAAAAATCTTATGAAAGTCAAGGCCGTGAGCTAATCACAGCTTTTGAAAAAGGAGTTATTTTGGCCATCATTGATGAAGCTTGGAAAGAACATTTACGTGAATTAGATGAATTGAAGCAATCGGTGCAAAATGCGGTTTATGAGCAAAAAGATCCATTATTGATTTATAAATTTGAATCATTTGAATTATTTCAGCAAATGATGAATAAAGTAAATCGTGATATTACTTCATTCTTAGTGAAAGCTTATCTGCCACAAGAAAATCAACAGCAAGTGAGAGAGGTACAAGCCCCTAAAGCTGTGCCAGCGCAAAGATATCAAACGAACAGAACCGATGATCCAAGTTTAGCAAGTTCAGGAAATACTGGTTCAAATAATCAAGTTAATCCAGAGCAGGAAAGACCCAAATTGCAGCCTATAAGAGTGGAGAAAACAGTTGGTAGAAATGATCCTTGCCCATGTGGAAGTGGTAAAAAGTTTAAACAATGCCATGGTGCTGCTTAACTAGCTGATGAGCTAATTAGCTGATGAGCGAATTAGCTGATTAAAAATGAAAAGAAATTTTGGGATTAAAGTAAATTTATTTGCCAAGCAATTAACCTATTTATGTTTTCATTATCGGATAAACTTATCAACTAAAAACTTTCAACTTTCAACTTTCAACTTTCAACTTTCAACTTTCAAACTTTCAACTTTCAAACTTTCAACTTTCAAACTACTCAACTTTCAACTTTCAACTCTCAAACTTTCAAACTTTCAACTTTCAACTTTCAAACTTTCAACTTTCAAACTACTCAACTTTCAACTTTCAACTTTCAAACTTTCAACTTTCAAACTTTCAAACTTTCAACTTTCAAACTTTCAAACTTTCAAACTTTCAACTTTCAAACTTTTCAACCTAACCATTCACAATTCACCATTTACAATTCAAAATTCACCATTCAAAATTCACAATTATAAGTTAGATGTCTGATATTATTCACTTATTGCCCGATGCTGTTGCTAATCAAATTGCTGCAGGTGAAGTTATTCAGCGCCCAGCCTCGGTAATTAAAGAACTTGTTGAAAATGCTGTAGATGCGGGTGCCGATGATATTTTGGTAATTATAAAAGATGCTGGAAAAACTTTAATTCAAATCACTGATAATGGAAAAGGCATGAGCCCTACCGATGCCAGAATGAGTTTTGAGCGACACGCAACTTCAAAAATAACAAATGCACAAGATTTATTTGCCATAAGAACCAAGGGTTTTAGAGGCGAAGCATTAGCATCAATTGCGGCCATTGCTCATGTTGAATTAAAAACCCGCCAAGAAGATGACACTGTTGGAACTCTTATCATTATTGAAGGAAGTGAAGTAAAGAAACAAGAGGCTGTAGCCTGTGCAAAGGGAACAAGCTTTTTTGTGAAGAATTTATTTTATAATGTTCCTGCACGCAGAAATTTTTTAAAGTCAGATTCGGTTGAAACCTCTCATATTGTTGATGAATTTCAGCGTGTTGCGCTTACTCATCCTGAAGTAAGTTTTACATTAATCAACAATAATAATGAAGTTTTTAAACTTGAAAAGTCTGGCTTAAGACAGCGTATAGTAGGTATTTTTGGGAAAAGCTATAACGAAAAATTGGTGCCAGTTGAGGAAGCAACAGATTACGTAAAAATAAAAGGATTTGTAAGTAAGCCCGAATTTGCGCGCAAAACAAGAGGTGAGCAATACTTTTTTATCAATAACAGATTTATTAAAAATGCCTATTTGAATCACGCCTTGGTAAAGGCATATGAGCAAATGTTGCCACCCAATACGCATCCTTCTTATTTTATTTACTTCGATCTACCGCCCAATGTAATTGATATCAATATTCATCCAACCAAAACAGAAGTGAAGTTTGAGGATGAAAAAACAATATACGCCATTTTAAGATCAACCATAAAACGTTCATTAGGGATATATAATATTACACCAACCATAGATTTTGAAACTGAAGCAACGGTTGATATTATGCCACTGAAACCTGGTGAAACTGTTAAGCAGCCAACAATTAGATTAAAGGATGGCTATAATCCTTTTGCTGGACAAGTTGCAAATGCTGATTTACGAAAATATAATACCATTGATGACTGGCAAATTCCAGATGCCGATAGTTTTAGAACTTCAAGTACAGAAAAAAATATACATACTTCTTTAAATCAAACGGCGTTTGTATTGCCCGACGAACCGCAAGAAAGCATGTTGAGTAATTTTGATGATAACTTAGGCGAACCCTTAAAAAAGACTTCTTACCAATTACATAAAACGTATATCTTAAGTCATATTAAAACAGGATTTTTAATTATCGACCAACATAGTGCACATGAACGTATTTTATATGAAAAATATATTCGTCAAATGGCCCATCATCAAAGCTATTCGCAACAGTTGCTCTTTCCTGCGGTGCTAAATTTTTCAACATCAGAAGCTGAACTCTTAATTGGTATTTTAAACGACCTGCATTTATTAGGATTTGAAATCTCCTCGATGGGCAAAAATGATTTTGGTGTAAACGGTATTCCTCCTGAGTTAAAAGAAAATGAATTGCAACAAAGTATCGAAAAAATATTGGAAGAAATTAAGCAACAAGGGGAAATAAGAACAGGGAAAAAGGAGTTTTTAGCCAAGGTGCTTGCCAAAAATATGGCGGTAAAAGCCGGCGAAAAGTTAGGCGAAGAAGAAATGCAACATATTATTGATCAACTTTTTTCTTGTGAATTGCCATATCACAGCCCAAGTGGTAGGCCAACTTTGATAACATTTACATTAGAAGAATTAGCCAAGCGCTTTAAAAAGTAGTGCTTTTAAACCCAAATTAGAACTCAGCAATTGTTGGTTATCAAAGAAAATAGGACTAACAGAAATAGCTTTTTTATAGCTTTAATGCAGCAGAAAAATTCGACCTAAAAGCAATTTTAAACCTCAAAAACCTTTATCTGTCTGTACTAAGCGCAAGCTATTTATTTCGCTAGTAAATTATATTTTTTTTAATTGAGGGATTTTTAACTATTCATAGACCGTTTAATATTGCTATTTTTGTCTTCTTAATTTTAAATCCTAAGGCTTGATATCATTAGTTACAGAATATCCTCTTTGGTTAAGTTTACTGTGCATAGCACTAGGAGCTTTGTATGCCTATGTGCTTTATGGAAAAAATGTGAAGTACGAAGGATTGCCAACGTGGATTAAATACAGCATGACTGCAGGAAGATTTGTAGTAGTTTCACTACTTAGTTTTTTATTGCTATCTCCATTAATTAAAACAATTTTTAGAACGGTAGAAAAACCGGTGATTGTGATTGCACAGGATAATTCAGCTTCTATTGGATCGCAAGCTGATACCGCTTTTTTGAAAAATGAATATCAAAGTAAAATAAAGGCCTTGTCTGAAAAATTAAGCAGCAAGTTTGAAGTTAAAAACTACCTTTTTGGTGAGAAAATAAACGAAGCTGCAACACCAGATTATAAAGATAAAACAACAAATATTGAGGAATTGTTTGATGAGCTACAAAATCGTTATGTAAACAGAAATTTAGGTGCTGTGATACTTGCAACTGATGGTCTTTATAATGCTGGAGAAAATCCCTTGTATCAAACGGCAGCTTTAAAATGTCCAATTTATACCATTGCACTTGGTGACACAACTGTTAGAAAGGATTTGATTTTGACAAGGGTTAATCACAATAAAACCGTTTATGCTGGAAATACTTTTCCTTTGGAAATAATAATGCAGGCTAAAATGTTGCGAGGTAAAACAGCTAAATTAGTAGTTGAAAAAGAGCAAAAAGTTATATTTGAACAAGCAATAAATATTGTTTCAGAAAGTTTTAGTAAAAGCATTCCATTACAATTAAAGGCAGAAGGAACAGGCACTTTGCATTATGTGGTTAAATTAATTCCTTTAAATGAAGAAATTACAAGCATCAACAACTTACAACATGTTTTTATAGATATTATTACAAATAGGCAAAAGGTATTAATTCTTGCCGATGCCCCGCATCCTGATATTACTGCCATTCGCCAAACTATTGAGAAAAATGAAAACTATGAAGCAGAGTTCGGTATTTTAAGCGATTTCAATAAATCAATTGAGCCTTATAATTTAGTTATTTTACATCAGCTGCCATCTGCAAGTCAAGCTAATCATAAAGTGTTTTCAGAACTTCAAAATAGCAGTGTTTCGCGTTTGTTTATTATTAGTAGTAATAGCAATTTTAATGTTTTAAATAACTTGCAGAAGGCTGTAAATATTACGGGCGTTAGACCTAAGTTTAATGAGGTTTTGCCTGCACTCAATAAAGATTTTGTACTTTTTAATTTGAGCGAAGAAGCTAAAAAAACGACTTCTATATTTGCGCCTTTGCAGGTGCCTTTTGGCAATATAAAATTAAGCGCTGGAGCAGCTGTATTGTATCACCAAAAAATTGGGAATGTAACAACCAATGATCCGCTGATTTTTTTCAATGAAGCGAACAACGTGAAGGAAGGCGTAATTTTGGGAGAAGGTCTCTGGAGATGGCGAATGAGCAATTTTCAACAAGCTCAAAATCATGATGCTTTTGAGGAAATTATAGGAAAAATAGTACAATACCTAAGCGTGAAAACAGATAAGCGTTTCTTTAAAGTAAATCATCAAAATACATACAAAGAGGGCGAAAATATTGTGTTAGATGCCCTATTGTTTAACGAGAGTTATGAACCTTTCAATGAACCTGATATTAAAATTAATTTTTATAATGAAGCGGATAAGTCTTTTACTTACCAATGCTCTAAAAATGAAAACGCTTATTTTTTAAATGTTCCAAGCCTACCTGTTGGGAATTATAGATTTGAAGCTTTTACAAAACTAGGTGATAAACAATTGAAAGAATATGGCTCTTTTGTGGTGAAGCAAGTAAATATTGAAGCATTAAATACCACCGCCGATCATCAATTACTTAACACCATAGCTAAAAAAACGGGTGCGCAAATGGTTTATCCTGCACAAATTGAAGCACTTGAAAAGCTATTGAAAAGCAAAGAAGAGATTGTGCCTATTTCATATTCGGAAGAGAAACTTCAAGATTTGGTAAATTTAAAATGGCTCTTTTACTTATTAGCAGCCTTACTCACCATGGAGTGGTTTTTACGCAAACGATTTGGCGGTTATTAATTATTTTATACCAATGTGATTTATAAATTATGCTAATAATTTAAAATCTTACATTAGTAAACACGGGTTGAAAAAAGTTTGGGACAAATGCCGTGAAACAAATTTGGGCCATTATTTATTTCATATCGGTATTAGTAATCCTAAAAACATTGATTTGCCTTTCATAGCAAATTTGCAATGTAGTGTAGTTGTAAAAATTGAAGCATAAAAAAAGCGCTTCTCATTATGAGAAGCGCTTTTTTTATAATTTCAAAAGAAATAATTACTTCTTTTTAGTTCCAGCTTTAGCAACTGAATCAGCAGCAATTGAATCTGTTTTCATTTTTTCGATAGTTGCTAATGAATCTTGAATTGCTTGTGCTTTTTGAGCTTCAAGTTCCATCATCATTGCTTCTTCGTTAGCAATAGAATCTGCAACTTCTTTATCTCTTTTAGCTTTATCTTCGGCACTAGGACCACAAGAAATTGTAAACATTGCAATTGAAAGTGCAAGAATTGAGAGTGATTTTTTCATATATATAGTTATAATTATAATTGTTTATTATTTAGCTCCACCTTTTTTTAGCACATTTACTTTGGTAGGTGTTCCTCCACCTTTTGTTAAATCCCCAACTTTACTAGGATCTACTTTAGGCGCTGCTGGCTTAGTCTTAGGTTTAGCACTACCTTTTTTCTTAGCTGCAGCTTCTTCAGCAGCTAAAATAGAATCTTGCTTCATTTTTTCCATGGCTGCATTAATCGAATCTTGCATCATTTGTTGCTTTTGAGCTTCAATTAATGCTAAAGAGTCTGAAGTTACTTTAGCGATAGAATCATTACGGAGAGCTTCTTTTTTTGCAATTTCTTCAGCGCTTGGCCCACAAGCCACAATTAAAAATGTTGCAGCTATTGCAACAGAATAGATTACTTTTTTCATTTTAGGTTTTATTTTTGGTTAGATTTTGTCGCAAAAGTATAAAAAAACTAATAAGGTTAAAACTTTTTTGAATTTAAAGTTATAAGCTTATATTTGCCGCAATTAACAATAATCACACAAAATAAAAAAAAATGAAAAAACAAATTTTATCAATTTCAGCAGTTTTACTTTTAACTAGTGCAATGATTTTTACTAGTTGCAATAAAGAAGATGTTACAGCGCCAACAGTTACCTTATTAGGTGATGCTACTATGACAATTTACATTGGTGAGACTTTCACAGATCCAGGATTTAAGGCTACTGATTTAGATGGTAAGGACAACGAATCTGATGCAACTTCAATGGTTGTTAAAACTGGAACAGTTGACAATACTAAGTCTGGTGACTATGTAATTACTTATTCTGCTACTGATGAGGCTGGCAACAAATCAACTGATGTAAAACGTACTGTATCTGTAAAGCATAATGCTGCTTCAATTGCAGGCTTATACAGTGTTACTGAATCATGTACTGGTGTACCATCTTCTCCTTTCAATTCTAACATTACTCAAGCTGCAACTACAACCACAATCAACATCAGTAATTTTGGTGACTATAGTGTAGTAGTGCAAGGTTCAATTGGTGGTGCAAACAATAACACAATTACCATTGCTTCACAAGTTATTGGAGGTGCTACCTTTTCTGGCTCTGGTACTATTGATCCAGATGGAAAAAAACTTACAATATCATATTCAGCTAATGATGGTGTAAATACAGTTAACTGTACACAAACAATGACAAGATAATTCATTGAAATATTTAGAAAAGGCCACTCTTTACGAGTGGCTTTTTTTTTGCCTTTTTTTTGCGGTTATTTGAGCCATGATATTTAAAAAGTATAAGTTTGTTTTAAAACAATTGGCCTTGCTTATAGTATTCTATACCGCAACGCGTTTGCTTTTTTTGCTTTTTAATTATAGCTATTTCGAAAATTCTAAAACTTTAATTAGCTCCTTCTTATACGGTATTCGATTCGATTTAGTAGTAATTTGTTGGTTAAACGGATTGTTGTTTATTACCGCATTACTTCCTTTTAAGTTCACCGAACATAAAATTTTTACAAGAATCTATCAATTTCTTTTTATAAGTATTAATGCATTTGCATTATTATTTAACTGTATTGATATTGGTTATTTTGAGTTTATTCAAAAAAGATCTACTTACGATTTGTTTCAAACATTAGGAGGCGAAAATGATGGCATGCAATTGCTACCTCAATATATTGCCGATTACTGGTATGCTTTGCTTATTTGGTTAGCTGTTATTTTAAGCCTTATTTATTTCAATTTTTACAAAAAAACTGAGTCATTTAGCTTAACAACTAATTCTAAAATAATTCAATTGATAAGTGTATTTTTTGGTTTCCTGCCATTGATGGGATTAGGTGCAAGAGGAGGCTGGCAGTATAGACCAATTGATATGATTACAGCAACCAATTATGCTGAAGGTAAAAATGTTTCTTTAGTACTTAATTCACCATTTTGTATTATGAAATCTGCCAATAGATCATTATTGCAACCTGTAATGTATTTTTCACCTGCGGAATTAACTAAGTTGTATACTACATTTCATTTTAATCGTGATTCAGTTGCTTTTCAGCAGAAAAATGTGGTGTTTATCATTATGGAAAGCTTTGGTAGTGAATATACTTCACTGGCTAATGACAATGAATCACTAACACCTTTTTTAGATAGTTTGTCAAAAAAAAGCACACTGTTTACCCATGCATATGCCAATGGCAAAACTTCTATTAAAGGTATTCCTGCTATTGTGGCTGGCATTCCAACCCTGTTTGATGGCTCTTTCACTTATTCGGCATACAATGCCAATAGTTTTGAAAGCATAGGCTCCTTGCTTAAAAAGAAAGGCTATAGTACCTCCTTTTACCATGGTGGAAATAATGGTACTATGGGTTTTGATATTTTTTCTAAAGCTGCTGGTTTCGATAATTATTTTGGCAGAAATGAACATCCAAATAGTGAGGATTATGATGGTCATTGGGGTATTTTTGATGAACCGTTTTTTCAGTTTTTTAAAACACAACTGGATAAAGAAAAAAAGCCATTTGCCACTTGTTTCTTTTCGCTTTCCTCGCACCATCCTTATACTTTGCCCAAGCAATATAAAGGAAAATTTATAGGTAATTCTTTAGCAATAGGGGCAAGCATTCAATACGCTGATTATGCCTTAGCTAAATTTTTTGAATCGGCTAAAAAAGCAAATTGGTTTAACAACACCATTTTTGTGATTACTGCAGATCATACTTCAATATCAAAAAATGAACGGTATCAAACAGATGCAGGCATCTACAGTATTCCATTATTAATTTATAACCCAACGCAATTAAAAGGAAAAATTATAGAAAAAACGGTTCAGCAAATTGATATTGTGCCATCAATACTCGAAAATTTGCATTACGATTTACCTTATTTTGCTTTTGGAAATGCAATTAATGATAATAATTTAGGCTACTCAATTTCTTTTAATGGTCAGTATTATCAGCTAATTACCGATAAATTTTGTTTGCAATTTGATGGAGAAAAAACCATTGCTGTTTTTGATATGGTTAATGAAGAGTTTAATAATAATTTGGTAAATAATATTTCAATAAACTACAAGGCCGAAGAAAAACTTTTAAAAGCGATTATTCAAACTTATAATCACACTTTAATTGATAATAAAATGACGGCAAAGTAATTTTTAAAAGGCGCCTTCAATATGTTTTGTAATTGTTTTATTGCCATGATGAATAATGGTAATTATATCGAAACGTAATTCCATTTCATTATTATTTGTTTCGCAATAAGCTTCTGCCGCCTCTATTAAAAGTGATTGTTTTTTTTCGTGCACTGCTTCCTCTGGTTTAACAAAAGTATCTGAACTTCTTGTTTTTACTTCTACAAAAACAAGTGTATTATTTATTTGTGCAATAATATCTACTTCGGCTTTTTGCCAGCGCCAATTAATTGCAACAATTTGATAGTTTTTTGCCATTAAAAATTGAACGGCCATTGTTTCGCCTTGGGCACCAAGCTCGTTATGTGTTGCCATCTTTAATACGATAATAAAACCTGTTGTTCTGTAATGTTTAAATTGGCTGTTAATCCAAAGGGCAAGGCCAGGTTTCTATCTATATGTCCACAAGGAAAATCGAAACAAATGGGGTAGTTTTTATCTTTTAAATGAAATGATATTATTTCTTCTGCACGATGCCCAAAAGGAACTAAATTATCCTTCATATCGCTCATTCCACCAATAATTAAACCCGCTAAATTATCAAATTTACCTGCACGTTTTAAACTCAAAACCATTCTGTCGATATGGTAAAGATATTCATCCAAATCTTCTAGAAATAATATTTTTCCTTTAGTGTCGATATCTGTTTTGCTGCCTTGCATAGCAAACAATAAGGATAAATTGCCACCAACAATGGGTGCTTTTACATTTCCTTGTTTGAACAAATTTTTATTTTCAGATGTATCGTAATTATATAGGTAATTAGTTTTTTCTCCAGCAATCACCTTAAATAATGAATTTGTTGCTTCTTCATTTTTTGAAAAGTTGATAGGCATTGTTGCGTGTAAGCTTGCTATATTTTGTATGTTTAATGCGCTATGTAACACAGTAACATCGCTATACCCGATAATCCATTTTGGATTTTCGCGCAAAGCGTTAAAATTAATTTCATCAATAATGCGCATGGTGCCATAGCCGCCACGTGCTATTAAAATGGCTTTCACATTTTTATCATCAATTAGGCTTTGTAAATCATTTTTTCTTTGTTCATCGCTACCAGCAAATTGATTTTCAATAGCAAATAAATGATTGGCAAATTGTACTTTGTATCCCTTCAATTCAATTGTTTTTACTGCACTTTCAAGTTCTTCTTTACTTATTTTACGAGCTGTTGCAGTTATTCCTATGGTATCTCCTTTTTTGAGGAAAGGTGGTATTAGCATTATGTATTATATTTGCCTGCTAAATTATAAACTTTTAGTA
>CAMBZU010000006.1 GCA_945872355.1 Chitinophaga pinensis | reverse complement strand
CAAATATGCCCAATTGGACTTATTTCCCGGGAACCACTTACACCATTAATGTAAAAGTTAAAAAAGCAGGTATTGGTAAATTTGGATTTGGATTTGAAGCCCTACTTCCAAGTGGTGCCAATGGTGGTATAATTCAAACAGTAAATTCTCCTAATGCTAAAACGCTCGCTTCAACTGTTTTAGGTAATTCAAGAACAAATGCGGTGCACGCTCAGCCCAATCATTTAGGTACAGATAGCTTAGTTTTTTCATTTGAGTGGATAGCTCCAGCAGCAGGCACAGGCAGCATTACTTTTTATGCAGCAGGAAATGCTACTAATAATGCCAACAATTCAAGTGGTGATTTTATTTATACCGCTAATCAAATTGTTGCTGAAGCTTCAACTATTGATGTGCAATCAATGTTGGCAAACAAAAAACTAACGATTTTTCCAAACCCAACAACAGATTTTATTAGCTTATCATTTCCTGAATTAATGGAACAACCATTTGCTATGTTGCAAATTTTCGATATCAGCGGTAAATTAGTTCACCATCAAAATATCAATTGTGCTAATAATAATGATCCCAAAGTTGTAAGTTTAGATTTTTTAAATGCAGGTGCTTATTTTGTTCATCTGCAAAACGGAGCTTATGAACATCAAGAAAAAATAATGATTGTAAAATAACATTGCTTTAACCAAACTTAAGCGATAGGAATCTTTTCCAGTAATGTTTTTAATGAGATCAGTTGCTCACCTACTATTTTGAATTGAGCTAGTAGCCAGTTATTCTGAAATTTAAAATGGGAGTAAGTGTTTGTGCCTGAAGAAAATTGATTTGAGTAGTTTCCTAATGCGTAATTTCGGTTTAATTATGCCCAATATAAAACCAAAAATCCAATTTGTTTTTAATATTGGTTTTAAGTTTAATCTTTTAAAATATATCATATAAATTCAATGAATTTTGACCCGTTTAATTTTTCTGCAGTAATTCCATTTTTTAAAAGTTTTATTATTGCCTTTTTAGTTTACTTTTGTGGCGTAAATTTTAAGAATTATTATGGCACAATATGATATGATAATGCCCAAAATGGGTGAAAGTGTGGCTGAAGCTACCATTATCAAATGGCTTAAAAATGAAGGAGATGCAGTTGCTCCTGATGAATCAGTATTAGAAATTGCTACAGATAAAGTTGATTCTGAAGTTCCTGCTCAAAAAGGTGGAATTTTAATAAAAAGACTTTTTAATGAAGGTGATGTGGTTCAAGTAGGAACTGTTATTGCAATAATTGCGGATAGTGTAAGCGCAAATGCAGAAGCGCCTGAGACAGTAGAGCAAACTAAAGAAAATGTTACTGCACCCGTTTTAGCAGCAGCAAGTGTATCAAATAATCAGCCATCAGCAGCTTCAGGCGATAGATTTTACTCTCCATTAGTGAGAAGTATAGCCAAAGAAGAACAAATTACTGGCGCTGAGTTAGATGCAATTTCAGGTAGCGGCAAAGAAGGAAGAGTTACTAAAGAAGATATACTTCATTTTATTGCGAATAAAAAAAGTGCTCCAAAGGCTGCAATGCCTGAAGCACCTGCGCAACAATCAGCAGCGCCAAGTCCTGCAGCAGCCGCAAGCAGCGCTCCATCTCAAACAAAATCAACTGTAAGTGTAAATGCAGGTGATGAAATCATTGAAATGGATAGAATGCGTAAATTGATTGCTGATCATATGGTAAAAAGCAAGCACACTTCACCGCATGTAACTTCATTTGTTGAAGCCGATGTTACCAATATTGTGATGTGGCGAGATAAAATCAAAAATTCATTCGAGAAACGCGAAAACGAAAAAATAACCTTTACCCCAATTTTTATTGAGGCCATTGCAAGAGCAATAAAAGATTTTCCAATGATAAATATTGCTGTAGATGGCAATAATATCATTAAAAGAAAAGATATTAATATCGGTATGGCTGCTGCTTTGCCATCTGGTAATTTAATTGTTCCGGTAATTAAAAATGCCGACCAAAAAAACTTATTAGGATTAACCAAAGCTGTAAACGATTTGGCAAATAGGGCACGCGCTGGGAAATTAACACCTGATGAAATAGCTGGAGGAACTTTCACAGTAACAAATGTTGGATCATTTGGAAACGTAATGGGTACACCAATTATCAACCAGCCACAAGTTGCAATTATGGCAGTGGGTGCTATCAAGAAAAAGCCAGTTGTAATTGAAACGCCTCAAGGAGATACAATAGGTATTCGACATATGATGTTTCTTTCTCACAGTTATGATCACCGTGTTGTAGATGGCTCTTTAGGAGGAAGTTTTGTTCGAAGAGTAGCCGATTATTTAGAGTCTTTTGATATCAATAGAATAATCTAAAAAGATTTTAACAATTAAAGCTTAAAAATAATTTTACAGATTAAGCGATTTGTATTGTTTATTTAACGATTAAATATACTTTTGCGGAATCAATATAGAAACCATACAACAAATTATATAATAACGATGAAAAACCTAAAACTATTTACTTTACTGCTTTTAATCAGCACTTCTGCAATTTTCGCGCAAAGTCCTGACTTTGCGAAGAAGTTTAGCGAAGCTGAGTATCACCTTCAGTATAGAAATTATACCGAGGCGCTACCACTTTACGTTGAATTGTCAAATGCTGATGCAAATAACGCAAATGTTAGTTACAAAGCGGGATTTTGCTATTTAATGACTGCAGGTGACAAATCAAGAGCAATTCCTTATCTTGAAAATGCAGTTGCAAATACTTCTAAAAACTATGAAGAATTTTCTGCAAACGAAAAAAGAGCGCCAGAAATTGCTATCTATGATTTAGCAAATGCTTATCAAATCAATATGCAGTTCGTAAAGTCTGAAGAGCAATTTCTAAAATACAAAGGCTTAATAGGTGCTAAAAACAAAGATCTTAATTTGGAAATTGACCGTCATATTGCAATGTGTCAATTTGCTACAGCCGCTGTTAAAAAACCTGTAAATGTTACTATAAAAAGTTTAGGCGCTAACGTAAATACAAAGTTTCCTGAATATGAAGCATTTTTAACTCCTGATGAATCCTCTTTGATTTTTAATTCAAAGCGTGAAGGTTTTGGTAACTACCAAGATGTTGATGGTTCTTACTTCGAAAGTGCATTGGTTTCTTATGAAAAAGATGGAGAATGGGGTGTGCCAGTTTTATTAAGCGCAAATATCAATGTTGATGAAAATGATGCAGTTGTTGGTATTTCAGCAGATGGTTCTAAAATTTTATGTTGGAAAAGTGAGAAATTAAATGGTAACATTTATTTATCAGAAGCTAAAGGCGAATCTTGGAATACGCCAATTGAGTTTGGTGCTAATATCAATAGTAAAGCTATGGAAAGAGGAGCTTGTATTACACCTGATGGAAATACAATTTTCTTTGTGAGCGATAGAAAAGGTGGTTTAGGTGGAACTGATATCTATCGTTCTGAGAAAGGTGCTGATGGTATTTGGGGACCTGCTATTAATGCAGGTAATACAATTAATACACCATTTGACGAAACTGCTCCAGTATTGTCTATAGATGGCAAAACAATATACTTTGCTTCTAATGGTCACGAAACTTTGGGTGGCTTAGATATCCTAATGGCATCATATAACAGCGATGATAAAACTTTCGGAACAGTATCAAATTTAGGATTCCCAATTAATTCACCTGATGATGAAACTTCATATTACCCAACAATGAATGGTAAATATGCATATTATTCTGCCACTCGCAATGATGGATTAGGTGGCTTAGACCTTTACATGATTACCTTTAATGACAAGGCCCTTTCTCCAATGACTGTTTTTACTGGGAAAGTAATTAATAATATTGATGCTGAAGCTACAATGTTTCCTGCAATTGTTGCTACCGTTACTCAAATGGGTGGGGCTGGAACTAGCAAAACATACAATGGCAACTACAATACTGGTAAAGTTAAATTTCCAATGTTGGCTGGGTCAAAGTATTCAGTAAAAGTTGAAGTAGATGGCGTTGAGAAATTTAAGGAAGATTTTGACTTAACTGCTGCTGCTAAATATGAGGAAGTAAATAGAGATATTTATTTAAAAGCTATTGGCGAAACACCAGCGCAAAAAGTAGCACGGGAAGCCGCTGAACAAGCTGCTGCCAGTGCTGCTGCTGAAGCAAAAGCAAAAGCTGATGCAGATGTGGCGCAAGTTGCTGCTGAAGAAAAAGCTAAAGAAGAGGCTTGGAAAAAAGATCCTAAAAATAAAGGGAAAGTATACAAGGGTGGTATAAAAGATCCTAATTCATTACCAGAAGCCCCAGCTGAATTTAGAACTTACTTCAAATACAACAAAACAGCTATAGATGCTTCAAACAAAGATTTCATGCAATTCATGAAGCAATTAAGTGCGTTAGTTAAAGCTGGTGAGTCAGTTACTGTAATTATTGAAGCTAGTGCTTCTAAAGTGCCTACAGCTAAATTTGGTACCAACGATGCTTTGGCTGCTAAACGTGGTGCCGATGCAAAAGCAAAAGTAATTAGCATGTTAAAAGCTAAAGGTTTAGATGCCTCTAAAGTTACTTTCGCTAATATTTCTGCTGTAGTTGGTGGTCCTGAATATAATAAAGACTTCAACGAAAATAGAGCAGCGTATGAAAAAGCGCAGTATGTAGATATTTCGGTAAAATAAAGATTGATAAATTGTAAAAAAGAAGCCTGATTGTTAATTCAATCAGGCTTTTCTTTTATACGCTATTACCTTAATTACTGCTTTAAAACCGAAATAAGCAGAAATTAATAATGCCCAAGTTCCTCGGCAAATTATTTTTAAGTCATTTCAGTTTATAAGTATTAAGCCTATTAGCAATGGATTGCTGGGTGGCTCTGGCAATTTTTATTGTTGAATTTAGGTTTAATAGGCAAGCTTAAATACGCTGCTTATTTTTTTTATTTCAAGGTTTTGTAAAAGTTGCCATAATTATGTTACCTTTGTGCCATTATTAATATTATAAAGTAAAATTAAAGTACAATGAAAAAAGGTAAAGTAAAGTTTTACAACTACTCCAAAGGTTTTGGATTTATTTGTGACAATGAAACAGGCGAAGACATTTTTGTTCACGCTACAGGTTTAAAGCAGGAAATCCGTGACGGAGACGAGGTAAGCTTTGAAGTTAAAGAAGGTAAAAGAGGTTTAAATGCAGTTAATGTTCAACTTGCAGCATAAATATTTTTATCATCCAAAAAAAATCCACCCTAAAAGGTGGATTTTTTTTTGCGCATAAGTTTAACTTGCGTTTTGTGTTGAGGAAGCAGCTTTTCAATAGCAGCGCTGTAAGCAGCAGGTTTAATTTCTTTAATGTGTTGCATAATAAAATCAAGGGTGTCATCGTAATACACATTACTTGCTTCGCGTAAAGCCCAACCAATACCTTTTTGCACATAATACTCCTTGTCATGTAGCAAATTTTTAATCAACACAATACTTTCCTCAAAGCTTAAAAAGGTTTTTCGTGTTCTGCTATAATAAAATAAACAAACTACTGATTGCCTGCGCTCCCAAAGATTTTTACTTTTATTCCACGCTACTAATTGAGGATACAAAATAGCTAAATGATGTTGGAGCATCATTGAAAAAACAGATGATAAACCATCTGAATGTGCCCAATTATCAACAAATTTTACCCATTCTTTTAGCTGTGGCCAAAGTGAAATTTCTAATTTCTTTTGTTTGTGTTGGTCTAAAAAATAAAGACACTGGTTTTTAATTTCAAAGATGTTACTCTCTTTAAAGACTTTTCCTAAGATGTCAATTTTGCTTTCTATTGATAAATCCCGAATTTGATTGTAGCCCATTTTTGCAATTTGCCGTTGACTTGCAGTGGCGATGCCCAATGTAGTTAATGAGGTATTAATATATTTTTGCCAACGTGTATTATTTATTACTTCATCCATATTGCCGGCAATAAGTAATTGTTGTAACATGCTTTCTTCTAATTGTTTAATAGCTGTTATCATTTGTTGATGTTGGTTGGAATTGTCACAATAAATGGGTTTGTATTTCGTTACTCAATTGTTGTATTTATTGAATACACCAATTTAATTTTTTGAACAAAAGAAAGCTTTTTTATCTTTTTTCAAACTATTCAATAATGATTTGTTTATTTGCACTACTTAAATATTGCCTTTTATAAAATGCTTACAAAACTTACAGGTAAAAAATTATTAGTTGCCATCTTTTTGCAGTTTGCTGGTTTTACCTTTTTAAAGGCGCAAACAGGCGGTAACACAGTTTATAATTTCCTTAATTTAATTCCAAATGCAAGGATTGCAGCTTTGGGAGGTTATGCGCCTGCCGTAAGAGATCATGATTTAAATATTGGTTTAATTAACCCTGCACTTCTTAATAAGCAAATGCATAACCAATTATCATTAAACTACCTCAATTTTGTTTCAGGCATCAATTACGGAATGGTGGGTTACGGTTTTCATACTGAGAAATTAGGAACCTTTTCCGCAGGCATGCAATACATCAATTACGGAAAATTTATTGAAGCAGATGAAACCTCCCTGCAAACAGGCACTTTTACTGGCGGTGAATATGCATTTAATATTGGATGGGGAAAAAAAATTGATTCTGTTTTTACAATTGGTGCCAATTTAAAACCTATTTATTCTTCCATAGGAAATTACAATTCACTTGGTCTTGGTTTAGATTTAGCTGGTGCATTCGTGCATCCAAATAAAAGATTCACTGCTTCATTTTTGGCCAGAAATATAGGAGCTCAAATTACGCCATATTATAGCGGTAATAGAGCGCCCTTGCCTTTAAATGTTGAAATTGGCTTGACCCAAAAATTGAAGCATGTGCCTTTACGTTTTAATTTAATTGCTACTAATTTACAGCGCTATAAATTAACCTATGTTGATAGCGTAAATGAAACACAAATTGACCCAGTTACCAATCAAATAATACCTCCTGGAAAAAAGATTGGAGAAAATATTTTGCGTCATTTTGTGGTGGGTGCAGAGTTTTTAATTACTAAAAATTTCAATTTACGATTCTCCTACAATTATAATAGAAGAAAAGATTTAGTGGTTGAATCGCGCACTGGCTTGAGCGGCTTTGCTGTTGGAGCGGGTATTAAAATATCTAAATTTGTGATTGGCTACAGCCACTCATTTTATCATTTAGCCGGTGGCACCGATTTACTTTCTTTAAGTATGAATTTTAATGATTTTAAGAAGAAGGTAGCGAATTAGTTTAATCATATTTATTCCTAATGAGTTTCAAATAACTCTTGATAATCCGGCGCTTGGCAATCTTTTCGATCAGTTCCTGCTAAAGTGATTGCCAAGGTTGGCGAGTACACCAACCTCTTACCATTACTTCCCATGTGCAAGGTTTGGCGCCCTCGCCAACCTGGTTCTACTTTCCCAAGGACTATTAGGTGTGGTTGGCGAGTTCACCAAACACAGGCAACGGCATACTGATGCTACAATGTTTTAGTATCATCACCTATTTTTGATAATATTTCTCTTAGCACCTATTTAAATCCTCGCATAATTCAAAAATCTTCCCTTAATTTGCGCTAAGATTTATTAACCCAAACTTTAGCTATTTTGAAACAAATTACCATTGCCATTGATGGCTATTCATCATGCGGAAAAAGTACGCTGGCCAAGGCTTTAGCTTCAAAATTAGGGTATAAATATGTTGATACTGGTGCCATGTATCGTTGCATTACACTTTACCTAATGCGGTGTGGGATTGTAAAACATCATGAACCTATTGATCATCAAAAACTAATTGAACAACTCGAAGACATTCATATTACTTTTAAATACAATCCTCAATTAGGTTTTAGCGAAGCCTATCTTAATGAGGAGAATGTAGAAAAGGAAATAAGATTAATGCCTGTTTCTGAAAATGTAAGCAAGGTGAGTACTTTCAAAGAAGTGCGTCAAAAAATGGTGGCCTTGCAAAAGCAAATGGGCAAAAGTAAAGGCGTGGTAATGGAAGGCAGAGATATTGGTACTGCCGTGTTTCCTAATGCAGAATTAAAGTTGTTTATGACCGCCGATATTGAAGTACGTGTGCAAAGACGTTTTGATGAATTGCACAGCAAAGGGACGATGATTAGCGAGGAGGATGTTAAAAGGAACTTACGCGAAAGAGATTTGGAAGATACCACAAGAAAAGAAAATCCATTGGTTAAGGCTCATGATGCCATTGACTTAGATAACAGTGATTTAAATCCGCAACAACAACTCGACTTTGTGGTAAAATTGATTGCTGACATGTTGCTGATTCCGGCTGAGTAGAAATTAGCATTTTACGCATATCATTCATTAAATGAAGGCACGCAATCCTATTTTATTTGTATTTATTACAGTTTTAATTGATTGCATAGGCATAGGGATTATTTTTCCTGTAGTAGCTACTATAGTTACCGAAGTTTCGCATGTAAGCGTGAATGAAGCAACTACGTATAGCGGTTTAATGATGACTTGCTACGCCTTGATGCAATTTTTATTTTCACCTTTATTGGGTGGTATTAGCGATAGATTTGGAAGAAGACCTGTGCTTCTGATTTCTTTGTTAGGCTTGGGCATCGATTATGTATTCCTCACCTTTGCCAACACTTTAACTTTGCTTTTTGTTGGGAGAATCATAGCTGGTGTTTGCGGTGCTAGTTTTACCACTGCCTTTGCTTGCATAGCCGATGTGAGTGAGCCGGAAAAAAGAGCGCAAAATTTCGGACTCATGGGTGCAGCTTTTGGCTTAGGTTTTATTATAGGTCCTGTTTTAGGCGGTTTGTTTAGCGAATATGGCAGTAGGGCTCCTTTTGTTGCCGCAGCCATTTTATCATTATTGAATTTTATGTATGGATTCTTTATTTTGCCCGAAACCCTAAAGCCAGAAAACAGGAGAACTTTCAACATTAAAAGAGCCAATCCTTTTGGAGCTTTTATGCAACTTAAAAAGAGCAAACATATTCGCACTTTAATATTAGGTATGTTTATGTTATACCTGGCTGGTCAGGTAATGCCTGCCATTTGGCCATTTTATACTAAATTTATGTATGGTTGGACAGACCGACAAATAGGCTACTCCTTAGGATTTGTTGGCGTAATGGTTTCCATTGTGCAAGGGAGATTGATAAAATTTACACAACAGAAATTTGGAAGCGAAAAGGCGATTTACCTGGGAATGCTCATGTATTTTATAGGTTTGGTTTTATTTGCATTTGCCAATCAGGCATGGATGATGTATGCATTCACTTTTGTTTATGCATTAGGTGGCATTGCACCTCCAGCCATTCAAGGAATTATTTCGGGGCGTGTGGCAGCCAATGAACAGGGCGAACTACAAGGAATGACAACAGCCTTAAATAGTATTTCAACTATTTTATCGCCATTAATCATGACAAATTTATTTTACCAATTTTCTAAACCAGCTGCTATAATTTATTTCCCAGGAGCAGCATTTGCAGCAGCAGCCTTGCTCATTTTGATAGGCGCTTATTTTGTAGTGCGTGGGCTAAGAGTTACAGTATAAAAGGGTTTTTTAGGAGCATTTGTATGCTAACATTAGGCGTAAATTTGTTTAATTAGGTATCATTAATAATGTTTACTTTTGTTTTTCAAATTTAATAATCATGAACATTGATATAGATGCTAATTCTGGATTTTGTTTTGGTGTAGTGTATGCTATTCAGATGGCAGAAGATGAATTAGATGAGCACGGTATGCTTTATTGTTTAGGTGATATTGTGCATAATAACATGGAAGTGGAGCGCCTAAAATCAAAAGGCTTGGAAATTATTGATCATGATCAATTTAAAGCATTGAAAGACGCTAAAGTTTTAATTCGTGCGCATGGCGAACCTCCTTCTACCTATCTTATTGCGGCAGAAAATAATATTGAGTTAATTGATGCTTCTTGCCCAGTGGTTTTAAAACTTCAAAATAGAGTAAGAGCTGGATTTGATGAGGTGGAGGAAATAGGAGGTCAATTGGTTATTTTTGGAAAAGAAGGACATGCAGAAGTGAACGGGCTAGTAGGCCAAACCAGAGGCAAGGCAATTGTTGTGATGACAGAAGCTGATTTAGAAAAAATAGATTTCACAAAACCAATTCAGTTGTTTTCTCAAACAACCAAGAGCACCAAAGGCTTCATGAATTTAAAGAAACAAATAGAGCAAAGGATAGAAGCAGCCGGTGGCGATGCTAAGCTCTCTTTTGAAGCCAATGATACCCTTTGTCGCCAAGTGAGTAATCGTGAGCCACAATTAAAAATATTTGCACAAAAGCATGATGTAATTATTTTTGTGAGTGGTCAAAAAAGTTCTAACGGCAAGGCTTTATTCGATACTTGCAAATCAGAAAATGAGGCATCATATTTTATATCAGAACCATCAGAATTAAAAAAGGAATGGTTTGAACATGCTGTTAATGTAGGAATTTGTGGTGCAACCTCCACGCCTATGTGGCTTATGGAAAGTGTGATGGAAAATATCAGAAATTTTGAAAAAGTAGCAGCAAGTTTGTAATTTTATATCAAATGATGAAGCACTTTTGTAAAGAGTAAAAATATCTTCATTCGTTCTCTTAAAAAAAATCATTTTGATTTCAAAATTTGTTGCTAACAAAATTACTACACTTATTTACATATTTAATAACACAATAGTGTTGATATAAAAAGGGTAAGTTTTTAGTTTTGCGCAATCCCTCTAAAATTGCGGCTTTTAGGCAATGTTTATAACTTCAATTAATTGTTAATCCTTTGGCCTTGTTTACCAAGTTTTTTTGAGGAAAATTTGTTGACTTCAAAAATGGGTAATTTTAATTCATTTCATCCTTGATTGAAATTTAAGCTACCAATTTTTATAAATTAAAGGAAAAAAAAGATGTCAATAGAACCAATTTTACAAGAGAATAAAGATCGTTTCGTACTCTTCCCAATCAAGCACAATGATATATGGGAAATGTATAAAAAAGCGGAAGCTAGTTTTTGGACGGCTGAAGAAATAGACCTTTCGAGCGACCAAGTTGATTGGACGGCAAAATTGAGTGATGACGAGCGTCATTTTATAAAACATGTGCTTGCTTTCTTTGCTGCCAGTGATGGTATTGTTAACGAAAATTTGGCTGTTAACTTTATGAATGAAGTGCAATATCCTGAGGCGCGTTGTTTTTATGGCTATCAAATCATGATTGAGAATATTCATTCAGAAACCTACTCTTTACTGATTGACACCTATATCAAAGATCCACAAGAAAAAGATAAATTATTTCATGCCATAGAAACAATTCCTGCGGTTAAACATAAAGCAGAATGGGCTTTGCGCTGGATTGAGAATGGTGGATTTGCTGAACGGTTAATAGCATTTGCAGCCGTTGAGGGGATTTTCTTCTCAGGAAGTTTTTGCAGTATTTTCTGGTTAAAGAAAAGAGGCTTAATGCCAGGACTTACTTTCAGTAACGAGCTTATTTCTCGTGATGAAGGTTTACACTGCGATTTTGCATGCCTTTTGTACAGTCAATTAGTAAATCAAATTCCAAAGGAAAAAGTTGCAGAAATAATTACAGACGCGGTAAGGATTGAAAAAGAATTTGTTACCGAATCATTACCCGTGCGTTTAATAGGGATGAATGCTGATATGATGTGTCAATACATTGAGTTTGTTGCTGATCGTTTATTATTGGCCTTAGGTTGTAGCAAAGTTTACAATGCAACAAATCCTTTTGACTTTATGGAATTAATTTCATTGCAAGGAAAAACAAACTTCTTTGAAAAAAGAGTGGCAGAGTATCAAAAAAGTGGCGTAATGGGTTCTAAAGACACCAACGTGTTTTCATTAGAAGAGGATTTTTAAAAAAAAAATTGTATTAATTATTTAAATTAGATTTAAGATATGTATGTATTAAAACGTGATGGCAACAAGGAATCAATAAAGTTCGATAAAATTACGGCCAGGATTCAAAAATTGTGTTATGGTTTGGAGCCTACGCATGTGAATCCTGTAAATGTAGCGATGAAAGTTATTGAAGGAATATATGCAGGAGTTACCACGCACGAGTTAGATAATTTAGCAGCAGAAATTGCAGCTTCATTAACAACAACTCACCCTGATTACGCTTTGTTGGCTTCAAGAATTGCAGTGAGCAACTTACATAAAAGCACCAACAAGTCGTTTTCAAAAACAATGTCGGCTTTGTATCATTTTGTAGATCCTAAAACCGGATTACAAGCACCGCTTATTGCTGATGATGTGCATGAAATTATAGAAAAAAATGCGCAATTATTAGATTCAACAATTATCTATGATCGCGATTTTGGGTATGATTATTTTGGTTTCAAAACTTTAGAGCGATCTTACCTTTTGCGTTTAAATGGTAAAGTAGCTGAGCGCCCGCAACACATGCTAATGCGTGTATCTGTTGGTATTCATAAAGAAGATATTGAATCTGCGATTGAAACCTATAACTTAATGAGTGAGCGTTGGTTTACACATGCAACACCAACCTTGTTTAATGCAGGCACACCAAAACCACAAATGTCATCATGCTTTTTATTAACCATGAAAGATGATAGCATTGATGGAATTTATGACACTTTAAAACAGTGTGCAAAGATATCGCAAAGTGCTGGCGGAATTGGCTTAAGTATTCATAATGTGCGCGCTACAGGCTCATACATTAGAGGTACCAATGGAACATCAAATGGTATTGTTCCAATGTTACGTGTGTTTAATGATACCGCCCGTTATGTAGATCAAGGTGGGGGAAAACGCAAAGGCAGTTTTGCAATTTATCTTGAACCATGGCATGCAGATATTTTTGAGTTCTTAGATTTAAGAAAAAATGTAGGTAAAGAAGAAATAAGAGCACGCGATTTATTTACTGCACTCTGGATTCCAGATTTATTTATGAAACGTGTAAAAGACAATGGCGAATGGTCTTTAATGTGCCCTAACGAATGCCCCGGAATGAGCGATTGTTACGGTGCTGAATTTGAAGCCCTTTATACTAAATACGAAAGAGAAGGTAAAGCGCGTAAAACAGTAAAAGCACAAGAGTTATGGTTTGCTATATTAGATTCTCAAATTGAAACAGGCAATCCATACATGTTGTACAAAGATGCTTGCAACGAAAAGTCGAATCAAAAAAATCTTGGTACTATTAAGTCATCTAACTTATGTACCGAAATTTTAGAATATACCTCACCTGATGAGGTGGCTGTTTGTAATTTGGCTTCTTTAGCATTGCCAAGATATGTTGAAGATGGTAAGTTCAATCATCAACGTTTGTTTGAAGTAACTTATGTTGCTACAAAAAATTTAAATAAAATTATTGATAGAAATTACTATCCAGTAGTTGAAGCCAGAAACAGTAATTTACGTCACCGCCCTATTGGTTTAGGTGTGCAAGGTTTAGCCGATGTATTTATTTTATTACGTATGGCCTTTGATAGTGATGATGCACGTCAATTAAATAAAGATATTTTTGAGACCATTTATTATGCTGCTTTAACAGCCTCCAAAGATATTGCAATTGAGTTGGGTGCTTATGAAACATACAAAGGGTCGCCAATGTCAAAAGGTCAAATGCAATTTGATATGTGGGGAGTAACGCCATCAAATCGTTGGGAGTGGGATGTGCTAAGAGAAGAAATTGCAAAATATGGCGTTAGAAACTCTTTATTGGTTGCGCCTATGCCAACTGCTTCAACCTCGCAAATATTAGGTAATAATGAATGTTTTGAGCCTTATACATCTAATATTTACTCGCGCAGGGTATTAAGTGGTGAGTTTGTAATTGTAAACAAGCATTTATTGAAAGATTTAGTGAAATTAGGAATTTGGAATGATCGTTTAAAGAATCAAATAATTGCCAATAACGGATCTATTCAAGCCATTAACGATATTCCTGAAAACATTAAAGAACTTTATAAAACAGTTTGGGAAATTAAACAAAAGTCCATTATTGATATGGCTGCTGATAGAGGAGCTTACATCTGTCAATCTCAATCATTGAACTTATTTATACAAGATGCCAATTTTGCTAAGTTAACTTCTATGCATTTTTATGCTTGGGAAAAAGGACTAAAAACAGGCATGTATTATTTAAGAACTAAAGCCGCATCTGATGCAATTAAGTTTACTGTGGAGAAGCAAGCCGAAGAACAATTTAAACCAATTAACGGAGGCGAGGGGCAATCACATGAATTAGCAATTGAACAAATAGCATGTTCACTAGATAACCCAGAAGCTTGCGAAGCTTGTGGTAGTTAATTAAAAAAAACATCAACTCATCTAACGGGAACAATTAACTTTGTTCCCGTTAATTTTTTATGCCCATCATGAATAGAATTCAATTAAGTAACGATAGAAAAACATTAGAAATTCCAAGTATTGAAGATACAACTAAACTAAAAATATTAATTGTTTGGTTTGTGCTATGGACGGTATGTGGGATGGTGGTGTTTAGTCAATTTTTTATGCCAAGTACAAAAGATGTAAAATTGATGTATGCCGTTTGGATGGCATTTTGGGCTTATTTTGAATACAAAGCGAGTGTATTATTAAGTTGGAGAAGAAAGGGAAAAGAAATATTAACATTCAGCGAAAGCGGTTTTACTTTACGCAGAGATATAAATGGAAGAGGCATTGATAAAGTTTATGCACGCGAAGAAGTAAAGAATATTAGCACCGTAAATTTCAAGGATAGAAAAGTATTGGCACGCGTAACGCCTTTGTATTGGAATATGGGATACGAAACAGTGCTTTTTGATTACAATGGAAAAGAAGAAGCATTGGGTTTGCAATTAACCGAAGAGGAGGCCGTGCAATTGGTGAAAGTGATGAAACAAAGATTGAATAAAGCTTGATCATTAAAGGAATAAAATTGTGAGGCTTTTAATTATTAAAGGCGTTACTTTTTATAATATTTTCTTTTTATTCTACTTAAAGATTCAGGCGTAATACCTAAGTAAGAAGCAATATGTTTTTGTGCCACACGCAGTTCTATATCATTAATTTTGTTTAATAAATTTTCATATTTTTCTTTTGCATCACTGCTTAAATCTATACTAAATCTTCTTTCGAGCGCGATATAACCACGCTGTACATTTATTCTAAAAAAGCGCTCAAATTTAGGGACTTGCTCATACACTTTTTCCATATCATTTTTATGTATCAAAAGCGCTGTTGAGTCCATTGTAGCTTCAATATTATAAGGAGAAACATCGCCGGTAAGGTAGCTGTATAAATCACCAATCCAATAATCGTCAACAGCAAAACGAGTTACATTTTCATTGCCTTCATGATCTCTTGTGAAGGTTCTAAAACAGCCTTGATTTACAAAGCCGGTATAGTTACAAACTTCGCCTTCTTTTAATAAAAAATCTCTTTTTGATATTTTTTTCTCAATCAAAAAGCTACTAAAAATTTTGAATTCATCATCATTAATGACAATCTGTTTTTCTATGTTTTTTCTGATGAGATTGAATTGATTTGGCATAATTGCATCTACAAATAACAACCAAATGTAATTTGTATTTTTTAGAAAAGAAACAATTAATAAAAGTTGGAATATTATAATTATGCATGTTTTAATAAAAGGGGCATTGTTTTTTAATATTTTACTACATTTATCCATTCAAAATAGATGATGAGAATAAATCTTTTGTTGTTTTTATTAATAAGCGCTTTTACTTTAAAGGCTGCCAATGATAATTTACCTGTAGGTGCTCGCAGTGCAGGTATGGCTCATGCAAGTATTTGTATTAACGATGTTTGGGCAGTGCAGCACAATCAAGCCGCCTTGGCCAATTTAAAAAAACAGGAAGTTGGTGTTTTTAGTCAGATCGTTTATCCTAATAGTAAAGTATTGATGAATGCAGTGGCAGTGGCAAGCCCATTTAAATATGGCGTAATAAGTGTTACGTTTACTCGCTTAGGGTTTAAAAATTTGTACAACGAGAGTAAATATGGATTAGGCTACTCGCGCCAGTTTGGCAAGGCTATTTCTGCTGGCATGCAAATAAACTATCTGAACACTTTTATTGGCGATAATAACTATGGAAGTAGAGGAACTTTAGCTGTTGAAGCAGGTTTTATAGTTGAAGTGATTAAAAATTTAAAAGTTGGCGTGCATATTTATAATCCAACACGATCTAAAACGGCTCAATACAATAATGAGCGTGTGCCAACTATCATTAAAATGGGATTGCAATACACCTTTTCTGATAAAGTTTTTACCACTGTAGAAGTTGAAAAAGACATAGCCAACAAACCTATCTTAAAGATTGGGGCTGAGTATAGGATAGCAGACGAAATTTATTTGCGTGGAGGTTTATCAAACAATCCATCGTTAAACGCAGCAGGTTTTGGAATAGAGTTAAATAAATTTAACCTAGATTTTGCTGCTGCATTTCATCCACAAATGGGCGTTAGTCCTCAAATTGGCCTAAGGTATAAATTTGGCAAGAGAGCCTATTTTTAACTCAACTTATCAGTCAACAACTTCATCTCAATTACTGGCGAAATTCTTTCGTAAATAATGTTGTAAACTGCGGCAGAGATAGGCATGTTTACCTGATGTTTTTTATTTATTTCGTGTAAACATTTTGCTGCATAATAACCTTCGGCAATCATATTCATTTCAAACTGGGCAGATTTTACCGAGTAGCCTTTGCCGAGCATATTTCCAAAAGTTCTATTGCGGCTAAATTGTGAGTAAGCTGTTACAAGCAAATCGCCTAAGTATGCCGAATTTTTTATATCTCTATTGATAGGATGCACGGCATTTACAAAACGATCAATCTCTTGTATTGCATTAGATACAAGTACTGCTTGAAAATTATCGCCATAGCCTAAACCATGACAAATACCGCTGGCAATTGCAAAAATATTTTTAAGCACCGCAGCGTATTCAGTGCCAAAAATATCATCAGAAACAGAACATTTAATATAACGACACATTAATTGATTGGCTATGATTTGTGCGTTGTTGGTGTTGCTGCATGCAATGGTTAAGTAGGAGAGTTTTTCCAAAGCTACTTCTTCGGCATGGCAGGGCCCGCTTATTACAGCTATGTTTTGATAATCTACATTAAAACTATCATGTATAAACTCCCCAACTATTTTATTTTGTTCAGGCACAATGCCCTTAATAGCACTCACAATTATTTTATTTTCGAAAGCTTCTTTAGTTAGTTTTTTCAAACTATCAGCCAAAAAAGCTGCGGGAACAGCCAATACAATGATGTCGGCCAATTTAATAACTTCGGTAAGCGAGGTGTTAAGTTCTACACGTTCTAAATTTATTTCAACAGCACTTAAATAAGTAGGATTGTGTTTGTATTTTTTAATGAAATCTGCAATTTCAGGCTTTCTGATCCACCATAATATTTCGTTGCTATTGTTACTTAGCATTTTAATAATAGCTGTAGCCCAACTTCCTCCTCCTATAACTGCAATTTTTTGTATCTTTTCCATAGTATTTAGAAAGCGTTAAAAGTAACTTTATTTTTTAAAAATAAATGCTTGTGTTTATCAAAATGGAATTTACATTTGTTCAAACCTATAGCTGACCTTGAAAAACTTTATCATAGAGAATAAATTATTTGTATTGTGTACCCTGCTTTTTAGTTTTTGGTACATTGATGTTTGGGAAAACTCTAATTCATGCTCCAGGGTTTTGCCTATTGCCACTTATTTTGAACAAGGCAATTTTGTTTTAGATAAATATAAAGATAAAACCATTGATATAAGTGTTATTGATGGGCATTATTATATGGATAAAGCACCATTGCCTACATTTATAACACTTCCTTTTTTTGGCCTTTTAAAGGGTTTAGGAATTACGCAGGCTGAGGGAGGAAGTTACTATGGGAAAACGATTTACATCGCTGGTGCCATTGTTTGTGGCATTATTCCTTTTTTAATTATGTTGTTTTTTATTGCGCAATCTTTGATCTTAAAACAGCGCGAAGACTTAATTTTGCAGGCTTTTGTTGCTTTATTTGGCTCCTTTATTTTTGTATTTGCAGGAACATTTTTTGCGCATGCTTTAGCGGCAACTTTGGTAATGATTGCATTTGTAAAATACCAGAAAGCCAACTATTATGCAGCTGGTATGTTATGCGGGCTTGGGTTTTTAACAGAATATACAACACTTTGGATTGTATTTGCATGGCTTGTAATTGAATTGTTTAAACATAAATCTACGCAACATGCTTTGCAATTGATGTTGGGTTTTTTACCTGCTGTGCTCATCCTATTGTATTATAATTTTTACTTCACTGGAAATCCTTTTACCATGTTGTATTTATTTGTTGCCGATAATTTTGATGCTGCTACAAAATCAACTTATGGCTTAAGTTTTCCTAAATTAAAAGCATTATACGGACTGCTTTTTTCTGAAAATAGAGGCTTGTTTTTTTACGCTCCTGTATTGGTTTATGGATTGTTTCTTTTTTTTACACAACCAAGTTTCAGTTGGAAACTAACAATCCGAAGCTATTTAACTCATCCGGTCTTATTGCCTTTTATTCTAACCTTGCTATTTATTTCATCTCACGCTGCTTGGGATGGCGGCTGGAGTTATGGGCCAAGACATTTAACTGCAGTAAGTACTTTGCTTATTTTTGCAATTATTCAGTCTGATTTATTTGGTAAATTTAAAGCGGTGTTTTGGATTGTTTGTGGATATGGTATTGTGTGCATGTTGCTGGCTAAACATACTGTTATATATTCGGTGCCACCCATTAATCAAAACATTTTAAGTTATCTTATTGCTAAACTTAAAGATGGATTTAATGATGGCAATATTTTAACCTTGTTTACAAAGCAAAAGCCATTGTATGCTTTTATGATTTTTGTACTAATCTTAGCATTAATGATTTTAAGCAAACCAAAAAAGCGCAATGCTATTACTGCGCAATAGTAAATCTTAAACTTATACCGCTGTTGGTATTTGAAGTAGGGAATGTGGTGCTTACAAGCGGTGTTGTAATAATTCTATCGTAGAAAATTCTTATGTTTAGTTTTTCGTTAACGATGTAATCTGCTGAAACTTTTATAGAAATTACATTTTGCCCTGCAGTTGGTTGGGTAAGGTTTTCCACTACTTTTCTAATTAATGTTTGATTTCTTCTGAAGGAAACATCCGCTCTTAAATTTAAATCGCTTTTTACCTTAAACTTGAATCTTTTTGCAAACGGAGGAACCACATCTTTAAATCTATAACCAACACCTGTAACAATCTCGTTCGTGCGCATTTCTGTGAGCTGCGCATTGGTTAAACTCATCGACAAGTTGCGTTCACGCTTTAGTTCTATTTTTGTGATTAAGCTACTTGCCCAAGTCATATCGATGAGTAAAAATGGCGCAAATTGCTCTGAAATAGTAACTACTTGAATTTCTTTTTGTGGTCTAAAATTATCGTTTAAATCGCGCCTTCCTGTAAAGCCATCGCCCAATGAATCTTTGTAAAATTGATTGGTTGTAAATGATCCCACATTATAAGTTGAGCGATAAGCATGACTCAAAGTAAATGATTTAAAATGTTTTTTTATTTTCTCTATTTTGGTTAATCCATCATAAGTAATTCTCCAATTTGGTAATGGAATAGTTGGAAAAACATTGGTTCCAGTTTCTTGAATGCTTTTACCCGTATAGGCTGCAATAAATGCAGGAATAAGTACTTCTTGCGACGTTGGTCCATAGCCATTATAAAAACCGCCACTATCTTTACCTTCAGAGAAATTGCCAGTTTGGGTACCTAATAATTCAGATACACCCTTACGGTTTTCTCTTAAGGCATCAAATGTTTCAGAAGCATAAGTTTGTTTATCAATCTTTTTAAAGGCTGTTTTCCATGTGATGATAGAAACGCTGTAGTTTCCTGTTTCCATAGGGCTTTGCGTGATAAAACCATATTCATCGGCTTGGCTATCACTGGGGTTGTAGCGATATATTCCTGATTTATTTAACGAAGATGATTTGGTGGCATTTAATTCTACTTTAAAATCCTTTGCAGGTTCAAGATTAACTCTTGCTGTAAAATTTTTACTTTCGGAATTACTAAAGCTTGTGTTTAAATTTTGGTTTTGTGTAATCCAACCGTTAGCCCTGGCATTTGCCAAAAATGCGGGATCTTGTTGCCCAAAAACATAGCCTGTGCCGGGTGCATTTTTATAGCCGTCAGTGTTATCGGCCATGCCAAGGTATCTTGCAGTTGGTAAAAATCCGGGTAATGAACTTCCTTGTGTTTCGGTATAAGAAACAGAACCTGTGCGCAAAGTCATTGCAATTCTTGCCAAAGCTTCAACAAATTTATTGTCTTTTTTAGTGGTATCCTGCGCTTCTTTTAGTGCTTTTTCTTCCTCTTTTTCTGTTTTTGGTTTATTCTTATCTTCCTTTTTTGCTGCTGCTTTAGGGGGTGTTTTTTTACCACTAATTACCTTTTTAAAATAGGGCACACGGTTATACAATGATACCATATTTATATTACCATTAATTTGCTTGTTATTGGAGTTAGAAATTGTATTTCCTAAATTAAAGCTTGCAGGAGCAGGGGTTGCAGCTATCCAATCATAATTTCCAGCATACTTTGCAGTTGCTGTTATCCAATTTAAAAATGGTAATTTATTGATAGGCACATTCCAATTAATATTTGAGGTTTGATGATAATTGGTCATCCTGCCAAAGTTTTTAAGATTGCTATTTAAAGAATCGCGAATAATTTTTACCGTATCTGCATCATTAGGGCCATTAAAGTCTTTCCATCTTTTGCCGGCTACTTCATCAATACGTGCATTAGTAGTGGCTGTAAAGTCAAAAGCAATGGCCTTGCTTAAATCGTATTTAAAATCATAATTACGTGTATTGGTAAATGATTTATTATAGTTGCGTAAAATTATTATATCTGAATTTGGTGTTGTATTTCTTGGTTTATTTACATTGTACATTCTATCAAAATCGGTGCGTACACCAATACGAGAAGGCATTAAATTAAAATTAAAATCACTTATTATTTTAAAGGCATCATTTTTTAAAAAACCAATTTTAGATAAAGGTTTAAAGTTTTTTGGATTGTTGTTAAAGTTATATGCAACGCCTCCTCTGTAATTAATTGTGCTATCAGCTTCAATTAAAAAACTAGTTCTGTAAATTTCGCTGTAGGCATAATTTAAGGAGAAATTTTCAACATCATAAATATGGGTTTTGCTCTTGCCTTTGCCTTTGTTCTTTTTAACATTGGTAAAATTGATGCTTCTTCGCTTGGTATAATCGCGTGTTATATTTACAATTGAATCTTTTTGTTCTGGAAAAACTTGATAAACCTCTTTGTAATCCTTCATTGTTACATCTGGGTCCAATGGGTTCCATTGCGGATTAATAAAAGTTTCAGATAAGCCTACATACATTGGAAGTGAAATATTATAGGCTTCTGGAAAGAATTTTTGAAGTTTAACTGTAGAGGATACCTCATAGGAAAGCATATTGTCTGTGCTGCGCTCCATAATTTTTTGTTCTACACCACCAAACCCTTGTGTGCGCCAATTTCCAGAGGCACTAACATCTGCAAAATCAGCTAATTTAGCTTGAATTCGAGCTGTTGCTGCAAAACCACCTTTCTCATCAAAATCAGTTAATCGCAATTCATTAACCCACATTTCAGCACATTTAGGCGCACCATCATCGGCATCGGAAGGGGTGCTTTTCTTGGGATTTTTTATACCTACCATAATGGTTTTAACAGCTGCTAAATTCGGGTTTCCAACTACTGTTATATATCTATCAGGATAAGTGCTTTCAGTATCTTTAATTCGGTAGGGCACTGTAACATCTTTGTTCTTTACATTTCTATCTAATTTTGCATTGGTTAGATTTTTAAAAACAATTTCTAAATCATTATCTGTAGGCCAAATTGCATTTGGGTCGTTATTTCCCCAAGCAGTTGGTGTAACAGGCATTTCGTATTCATAATAATTTTGGTCAAAGTCGGTACCAATACGCATAAAGAAACGTAAATCTTCTTTTTTTAATGCAGCCTCATCGCCTCTTGCTTCTAAATGTACAAACATTTTTAAACGCTTGTATCTTCTCACATCGATAGATAAATTTTTGTAGGCAGCTTTGCTATAACCATCCTGCAAATTACAAACTTTTAGCACTAAAGATTGTTCATTCAATTGACGTAAGTTTGTTGTACTCTGATCAATTACCCTTTTAATTCCGGGAGGTACAACATAATTAATAGGCACCCTGTTGCCATTTTCTTCAATATTTACAGCTGCAACCTCAAATTCTGTTTGACTTTGATTGTCTTGTTGAATATATTCTCCAGGATATCTTAAATCATAAATATATTTTCTCCAATCGCCTCTAATTAAATCTAAACGGCCAAATCGACAAACAACAGGTTGGTCGAAACCTTTTAAATAAATACGCATGAATCGGATAGATCTAAAATCTGCAATACCACCAACAACCTTTTCGGGGCTTCTTAATGGCACTTTAAATTGGTACCACTTTATTGAACGCGGACCATTTTTTGTTTGCACTGTTGCATTCAACACATCAGTAATATAATTTTGACCAACCTGCATACTGTTAGGGTCAATTTTTACTTTGTATTGATAGTATGCTTCGTTGTAGGTAAGATTATTATCACGGTTTATGTCTTCCACATTTGGCAATGTAGTTGAGGTAATTGGATAGCCATCGGGCTGGTCGACGGAAGAGTTGCCCTCTAAACCTCTAAAGTTTTTGTAACGCTCTAAAACAGGCACTTCCTCGGCATCAAAAGCACTACTTCTAAAATATTTAAAGTCATCGGCAGAAGGGTCACTTTGTGCTTTTAAAATTGCGGGCGCTTGCGAGTTGGCGGCAGAAAATTTATTTACAACTTTAGAAACATAGGTAGTGTCATAAAATGTTCTTTCATTATCGTTACCTAGCCCATCTAAACCAACATCTTGGAATTTTCTTGATTCGGGATTGTTATCAAATGCATTCACCACTTGCTGCACCACTGGCACAATGCCAAATTTTGTACTGTCATATAAATTAGGGTCCGGAATGGTTGCGCCAATTGGCAAACCATTTTCAAAAGATTTTCTTGAGTCTTTAAGAATATCTTCACTTACATCTCCTAAATTAATATATAAAGCACCAGTTGTATTTGGCGTTGTGTTATCTTCATTAAAGGGATCCATTAACCAAAACTGAATATACTCAATATTTGTAGTTTCAAAATCGGTATTATCAATCTTGCGCATCATGCCGCCCCATCTTGTACTTGGTGCTTCAAGGCCGCCATCTATTTTTAGTCCTGCCGAAAAAGCAGTAGGGTTTACATCATAATTATAAGGTCCTCTTTCATTGGGATAAAATGCAAGGTCTAATACTGGTAAATTGGTTATTTGCGAATTTTGAGGTGTTCTGTTTGGAAAAATTTCAGTTTCAAGAATTTCTCGAGTAAAGTGATTGCTTTGCGATACTAAATCATTTTTAATATGGTCGGGCGTTAAACTGTTACTTCTAAAAAATAATGGGTCAATCACATACCACGAGAATTTAGCACGGTTCATTCCAATTCTTAAATCGTTGCTTAGTGATGCTTCAGGAAAAAGATCGGGTTGGCCTTGTGGAATACTTGCCAAACTCCAATTTTGCACTGCTTTAATATCAATCAATGCTTGACTACCTTCAAAATCATCAATATAAGAATTGCCTTCTTTTGTAACAGCTTTATTATGTCCGGGAATTAAATGTGCAAATTCACCTTGCAGTGTAACTGTTGATTTTTCTTTTGTATCGATAAATGGAATTTTATCAACTAAACGTGTAAGAAAAGGAACTTCTGTTTTATAGTTGGCATCTAGTCCCCAAATCGTGTTATTAATTGGCTCATCGCCCATGTTTACCTTTTGGGTTAATGGTCGTTCACTTAAATTAATGATAGTTCCACCTAGTGTAAAATCTTTATTTACCTTATGGTCAAAGTGCATTCCCAACATCCTTCTTCTTTGAATGTTAAATAAACTTTGGCTTTCAAGTTGCACTTTAATTGGTTGATTAGATGCCAGCACACCTTCATTAATTATTTTACACCTGCCCAATGAATAATCAATGGTGTAATCAATATTTTCTTGCAACACAGCGCCGCCTGCTGTAACTGTAACCGAGCCTTGTGGAATATTGGTTGCGTTTAAAGAAATGTCGGAGCCCGAAGCAGAAGAGTATTGACCTTTAATTTTAAAACGATTTTTAGAAGGAATTTGCTGGGCTGCTGTTTTTGTAGAGTCATAAAGTTCTTGAAAAACATATTTGTTGGCAATGGATTGCTCATTAGCAGCAAATTGAGCTCTTAGATAACTTCCAAAAGGTTCAATCACAGGGAAATAAACCCTGCCATTGGATTTGTTAATGGTTAAACCGTCAATAAAATCGAAATAACCATCGGGAATTCTTTCTGATTGATTATTGATTTTATCCATCCCTAATACCTGAATCAATATTTTTTTGTTTACAGCGCCTTCAGGAATGTAATTCAAATCAACACCTCTTTGCAGATTGGCATGATACAATTCAAGTTTGAAATCTTTTACATCAATATTATAACCACCAATAGAGTATACATTTTTCATCATTAAATCCCAAATTGGCAGTTTCACGCGCACATTTGATGGTTTTAATAATTTAACGAACAAAGCTCTAGGCGCTGCAATTCCATCAACTGAAAACTCTCCAACTTGATAGGTAGCACTTCCAACGGAGTATTGATAGGCTACTGCTAAAACCTCACCGTTGTTTAATGATTGGTTAAGTGATATGAAGCCCAAACGCGGGTTAAAGGTGTATTCGGTAGGTAACAGTCGTTTTGAATTTTCAAGAATTTCATAATCTCTAACTGGAGAAAAAGCGGGGTCAGCACCTGAATTGTAGACTGATAAAATGCTTGATGCTTGAAAAATACTTCTTATACTATCGAAACCACCAGGTGTGGTTAGCTTTGTGTATAAATTGTTTGAGCCTTGATTAGATGGATATGGGCCTGAATTTGCGCCAACTGGAGGGTCAATAAATTGATCGGCATACCAAGTTTTATTTTGGTTGGCCGGATTACTTGGATCACTTGTTCTTCTTGATTCCCCTAAATCGGTATATGCAATTATGTTTCTGGTATTATCAACTGCTCCACTTAAATTTGTTACCCATACTTCTATTTTGGTGATGTTAATATTTGAAGCTATTAATGGCAAATTAGCCATAGCAGTATCATAGCTTTCTCTAAAATATTGTGATAAGAAATAATGACGGTTGGCTTCGTAATTATCACCATTTACTTCAAACCTTTGGATTTGCGCACCTCCTTGCACATTTACTTCCTGCTTTTTTCCTCTTTGTTCTGAAAATACTGTAGTTACATTTGTTTTGCCAAATTTCATTTGTGCCTTTAAGCCAAATAAACTTTGGCTACCAGTAATGAGCGAGCCTGTTAATGGCAAGTTAACATTACCTGCTTCAATTTTTTGTAGAATTTCATCTTCATAGCCAGTATATTCCAATTTCATTTGATTTTCGAAATCGAAAGCAGCTTCGGTGTTGTAGTTGGTGGTCACTTTTAACTTATCGCCAATTTTACCTAAAAGGTTAATTTGTATTTTTTGATTGAAATCGAAAGTGCTTATTTTTCTTTGATTTTCAGCTATGGCCGGGTTTTGGGTTCTCGAAGTATTAACACCAAATATTAACTCTGCTGCCCCTTGAGGTCTGATATCAACGGTATTGCCACCAAAAATACGGTCGAATGTTTCGTTGTTAATCATGATTTTCGGAATCAAACCCTTGCTGGCATTCACTTTCTCGGCTTCATGACGTTGTTTCCAGTAATTGTCAATCTGCTTTTCCATGTCATAATCCATGTATTCCTTGAAAGTCATGTAAGATGGATTTCTGTAATTCACAGCACCCATCTTCTGATCAAATTCATAATTTCCAGTTTGGAAATCGTATTCAATATCAGTTTTTAAATTAATAGGATCTTTTAATTGTAAGGTTTGATTGGGGTCAATATCAGTAGGGTCGTAATTATTGTCGGTGCCAGGAAATCTTGGTTTTTCTTTTTTGGTAGTATCTGCTGGCGGTATTGGAGCCTTTGCAAAGCGGTGTATTGGTTTTATAACAGTTGCAGCACCAAAAACTATGGCTAGCATTGGTACAACTATACAAAACAATATTATATTTATACTTTTTAAAGGTCTCACTAAACTAATACTACAGCGATTTTAAAGCAACTTTAATAATGTCTTCCACAGCCGCATTATTATCTAATTGGGCAATGGCTTTGTCAACCGCTTTTTCGGCTGTATTTTTTACAAATCCTAACATTACAAGAGCACTTAACGCTTCCTCTCTCATTTTATTGTGTGGATTGAAGCTAAAATCAGGCAAGGCCTCATTTTTTCCAACCTTTGCTTTTAGATCAACAATGATGCGTTGCGCTGTTTTTTCGCCTATCCCTTTAACATTTTTGAGTGCGCCCACATTTCCATTGATAATATGTTGTGTTAATTCCAAAGGGTTGTAGCTCGATAAAAACATGCGTGCAGCGGCTGAACCAACGCCAGAAACAGAAATTAATTGACGAAAAAGTACACGTTCACTTTCTTCAAAAAAACCAAAGCCTGTTTGCGTAAAATCGTTTTGATTGACCGAAACATGGGTAAGTAATTTTACTTTTTCGTCAACTTTTTGTAATTTAGAGTAAGTGTTTAAAGAAATATTTAAAGTATATCCCATTCCATTGCAGTCGATTACAACGTGGGCAGGTGATTTTTCAATTAATTTTCCTTCTATGTGATTAAGCATATTAATGGCAGTTTTTTAATGGGAGTGCAAATATCTAAAATATTGGCAAAGCAGCTAAAAAAAGTGGTGAAAAATGGGTAATTTTTTTAAATTTTTGAAAGTCACTAATCAGCAGTAATTTATTTGAATGTACTTTTGTTTAAATTCATTTTACCTCTATTTTAAAGCACTTTGTCGCTAAATTATATTTACAGTTTTAGTCTCCTTATATTTGTGTAATACAAAACAACAAATTAAAAATAACAAAAAATTTCCTTACTTCTTTAATGCTTTCATCACAGCTAATGCGTCAAGTAAATTCCCAAAGTATGCCCAATGATGGTTTTGAAAGCTGGAGTTTGATTGAACCTTTTGAATCAGCAAGTAGAGGTGTTGGATCAACAAGTGTGAGTGTAAAAAATGATATTCATATCGCTGTATTTGAAATTGAATTAGTTATTGATACTTTTTCAAATCCTCAACTGCAAACTATAAATACATTGCCGGAATTTCAAAATCTAATAAAATTATCCATTTAAAAACATCAAATTAAAGCACAAGGAAATGAAGAAAATTATCTTACTTATTGCGCTATGCATAGCCAACATTGTTATTTTTGCGCATAACAGTAATTATGAAAAAGTTGCCCTACATCAGTGGCATTTAAAAAACCAAAAGCAAGTAATTGAGGGCTCCTTTACCATGTTAAAAAATAACTTGGTTTATATTGAAGATGCCAATCAAAAAGTATGGGCATTTCCAATGAGCTTGCTAACTAAAACCGATCAGCAATTTGCGATTAAAAAATATGCAAACATTGCCAAGTTAAATGAACAACTGGTCTCAAATGCCAATAATAGTAATGTTTCTGAGCCTTTGTTCAATCAAAAAATAGGCATTGTATTTGTGTTTATCTTAGCTTTAAGTTTTTTCACATTTATTTATACTGATAAAGCTAAAAGAAAATTTATTATTCCTGTTTTATTGGTTTCAATGAGTACCGCATTGCTGAGTTTCTCTATAAAAGTAGTAAAATCACTTCGCAGTATGAGCGATCCGCTTGCTATCGATTCTGCCTTTTCACCTTTTAAACCTGTCATTAATACTTTTTGGGATTCCAATTATTTTTATGTTGAATCAAAAGGAATTCCGGCTACACATGAAATGATGGTGGGGATTTCTAATCATGGTTGGCAGCAACAGGTTCCAATTCCACAATGTTATATTGGTGCAAATGCTTGGCCAATACCGCTTAATCCAACTATAGCAGCTACTCCAATTCCTGTTGATACTATTCATTTTACCAGAGGCGCAATTGCTATTGCAGTTAATGGTGTGCCTATCTTTAATGTACATACCAATACAGGTGTAGATTCATATGTTGATGGTCAATTAGATAATTTCGGGGGCCATTGTGGTAGGGCTGATGATTATCATTATCACACTGCACCATTGCATTTATATAGTTACACTGCAGCTAATAAACCCATTGCATATGGTTTAGATGGATTTGCTGTTTATGGAAATGTTGAACCTGATGGTAATGCAATGTTAACATTAGATGCAAATCACGGACATTCATTCAATGGTGTTTATCATTATCATGGCACACAATCGGCTCCTTATATGATTGCAAAAATGGTTGGCAATGTTACCGAGGATGCTAGTCATCAGCTCATTCCGCAGGCTGCAGCGCATCCCGTAAGACAAGCACTAACACCTTTAAATGGAGCTGTTATAACATCATGCACCTCCAATAGCAGCAATAACGGATACAACCTCACTTACACGCGCAGTGGTTTTATAGATTCTGTTGTGTATAACTGGACAAACAATGGGCAATATACTTTCAAGTATTATAACAATGGTGTGTTGGATTCAACTAAAATTGTAAATAACGGATTTATTCAATGCACAGTTCCCGTAATTTCTTCACTAAGCAATGATTATGTTATACAAGCCGAAGCATTCATTTTTCCCAATCCAAATAATGGAAATTTCCAACTTAAATTAAGCACAGTTTTACAAGGTAAAAAAGTGAATAAAATAGCTATTTATAGCATTAAAGGGGAACTCATTTTTGAAGCAAATAATTACCAATCTCCAATGGAATTCAATAATTTAAATAATGGATTATATTTATTGCACCTTGATTTTACTGATGGAAATAGCATAAATCAAAAGTTTATCGTGCATTAATAAGGTCAATATGAAATTAAATTTTACAACACCATTAGTACTTTCTTTAATGCTTTTTCAACTTGATGTTTTTGCACAATACAATGGCTCAGGAACGGTATCGCAAGGGATAGGCAGTATTACCAATGCAAATATTTATAGTTGCCCAAATGGTAGAATTCCCAATGTTGGCATAGTTACGGCAACTGATGCTTCTGTATGGACAATGCCCGCAGAGGTAAATTATTTAAATGCTAATTTCCCTTTTGCATCAAATTTATATAATGCTTGCGTAGGAGCTAATTATACAAATGCCAATGCAGCATTAGCAGCCCTAAATGGCAATGATATTATTACTATAGATTCAACAGGTGAATTAATTACAGCTTACATTTTTGCTGATAATTATTTTGAATTATATATCAATGGTGTGCCGGTTGGCAAGGACAATGTGCCCTACACTGAATTTAATTCTAATATTGTTCGTTTTAGAGTTCAAAAGCCATTTAAAATTGCTATGCTACTTGTAGATTGGGAAGAGTATTTGGGAATTGGCTGTGAGGTTAATAACACAATTCCATATCACATGGGCGATGGGGGAATTGTTACAGTTTTTAAGGATACTTCTAATAATACAGTAGCAATCACCAACCAAAATTGGAAAGCACAAAGCTTTTATACAGCGCCAATTACCGACTTAAATTGTCCAACAGAAAATGGCAATCAAAGACTTTCAAATAATTGCAGTACAGCAGATGCTAATGATGGCACTAATTATTATGCTTTGCATTGGTCGAAACCCCTTGATTGGATGGATAGTAATTTTAATGATGCCGTGTTCCCTCAAGCAAGTATTTATAGCAATCAAACGGTTGGTGTAAATAACAAACCTGCATACACAAATTTTACAAATATTTTTGATGATCCAGTGCAAGATGCTCAATTTATTTGGAGCACTAATTTAATTTTAGACAATGAAGTTGTTGTTACTTACACTGTTCCAGCACCTACCTCACTTAGCCATGTTTCTCCATCAAAAAACAAGTGCCATGTTTATCCAAACCCTGCAAATAATTCCATTTATATTAAATTCGAATCTGCCATAGCGCAGCAAGAGGTAATACAAATAATTCTTGAAAATGTAATTGGTGAGCAAGTATTTATAGCAACTCATTTTGTTGATCAAATTTCTTTAGATGGCTTGCCAAATGGGATTTATACCTTAAAAATTATAAGCAGGGAAAATCAAATCACCGAAAAAATTATTAAGCAATAATGCAATATAAAATATCAATCTTAGCACTGTTTTTTTATAGTTTACAAATAAAGGCACAAACGGTTTATAAATCGATGTTGCGACTTCCGGATACGGGTCAAATAGTAAGTTATACCACAACATTTGGTGAAGATAATGACTTTAACATATATCCACCACTGTTCATACAAAACAACAATGGCACTGTTATCGATTCAATTACTGGATTGGTTTGGCAAAAGTTAGATGGAGGTGAAATGACAATTGAAAATGCTACTATTTATTGTGATACACTTACTTTAGGGAATTACAATAATTGGCGCTTGCCAAATGCGCATGAAGCATTCAGTATCTTAAATCATCAGTTGGTTAATCCTGCGCTTATTGTGCAAGTATTTACAACAACTGCCGCTGAATATTGGTGGACCAGCGATCGACAGGCCAATGATAGTTCTAAAGTATGGGCTACAAATGCTGGTGGGGGTATTGGTAACCATCCCAAATCAGAAACAATAAGTGCAGGAGGACCCAAAAAGTTTCATGTAAGAGCAGTTAGAGATGCCATTGCTCCGGTAGCTATTCCCAATCAATATACAGACAATGGAAATAACACCATCACAGATCACTTAACTGATTTAATTTGGCAAAAGGCCCCCTTCAGCGATTCGCTTTCATGGGAACAATCGCTCACTTACGCTGATACTTTAACCACAGCAGGTTTTAATGATTGGCGATTACCTAATATCAAAGAATTGCAGTCGTTAAACGATGAAACGCGCATCAATCCATCCATCAATTCAACTTATTTTAATGTTACCAATGTAAATAAGTATTGGTCTTCAACTACACTTCCAAATCAAACAGCCAAAGCATGGTATTTAAATACTCAGTTTGGAATTACCACCTATGATAATAAAACTGTAAAACACAATCTCATTTGTGTAAGAAGCAATCAAAGTTCAACTGCCATTTCAACTGCAAAATCAATCACACAAAGACTTTTTCCCAATCCTTTCAGTAATTACCTGCGTATTATTAATAGCACAGGAAATGAAATTTTCGAATTAATAAATCTAACAGGATCTATTATTTACAGTGGGCAAATTATTGAAATGCATGATTTTAGTCAACTAGAAAATGGGATATATTTCTTGAGAATAATAGACAATTCAATCATCACTATTAAGTTGATTAAAAACTAATTTTAATTTATTAGATGTTTCAAAATATTGAAAAGTTTACCCTGCTTGGCTATGCACATGTTATCCCATTTGGTTTTGATCATATCCTTTTTATTATAAGCATTTATTTTTTAAGCAATACACTTAAATCAATAGTTAAACAATGCGCTGCATTTACAGTGGCACATAGCATTACGCTGGGATTAAGTGCTGCTGGTTTTGTTGCCACTCAAAGTGCAATCATAGAGCCTTTAATTGCATTTTCTATTTTGATTACTGCACTTCAAAATATTGTAAAAACTCCCAACATAAAGTACAGCTTGCTTATTGTATTTATATTTGGATTGATTCATGGATTAGGTTTTGCAAGTGCATTAAAAGAAACAGGAATGCTTCAAAACAATTTTTTATTGTCTTTGATTTCTTTTAACTTGGGTGTTGAATTGGCCCAAATTACTATCATTATGGCTTTGTATATTTTTATCACCAAGCAGTTTGCACATAAATCATGGTACAGCAATCGCATTGTTTTGCCAATTTCATCAGTCATTGCATGCATAGCTGTTTATTGGACCATTGAAAGAATTTTAGCTGCTTAAAAATTATTTTTATTAGGCAAGAAACATGCGCCCGTTGCTAGTTCGTTTTTAAATTATTTGAAAATTGAAAAAAGTAAAATAGTTGAAAGGAATTTTAGCTGGTATGAGGCCTTTTAATAAAAATATAATCATAACAATTTAGTGTTTTAAAAGCTAAAAAATCTTAATACACGCAAAAACAATAGTAATACTATTATATTTGCACATAAAACAATCATAATGGATATTTTATTATCAAATTTTAAAATTAAGATTAGTGAAGGTTTATTTCAAATCGACCCTTCGAGCAGTAAGTTAGGAGATAAAATTATAGCTAGTAGCGTTGATATGATTAACGAAATTGGATTTGAAAAATTTACATTTAAAAAATTGGGCATGCAAATTGGTTCGCCCGAAGCTTCAATTTATAGATATTTCAAAAGTAAAAATCAACTCCTCTCATACTTAATTTCTTGGTATTGGGGTTGGATGGAATATCGGTTGGTTTTTGAAACTACAAATATTAGTTCTGCTCAAGTAAGATTAGAAAAATCAATCCTATTAATTACCTCCAATAAAAAGGACAATTTATTTATTGAAGGCATCAATATCAGTAAGCTTCATCAAATTATTATTTCTGAATCAATAAAGTCATATTTAACTAAAGATGTTGATATTGCTAACAAGGAAGGCGCCTATTTAAATTACAAGCAATTTGTTTCTCGCATGGCCGAAATTATAAAGGAGATAAACCCAAATTATAAATATCCTCAAATGCTATTAACAACTATAATTGAGGGCGCTCACTTGCAGGTTTTCTTTGCCGCGCATTTGCCACGCCTTACCAATAAACAAAAGTCGCCCGATTATATTAGTGATTTCTATATTAATATGGCTTTGAAATCTTTAAAAAAATAACAAATGAAAACACCATACCAACGATTTTGGCTTCTGTTGAAGCCCGATAATAAGGAAATTTATCAAGTTTATACTTATGCCTTTTTTAAAGGCGTGATAGCACTTTCACTTCCTATTGGTATTCAATCAATTATTAATTTAATACAAGGAGGTAGTGTTTCTGCTTCATGGCTTTTGCTGGTAGGAATAGTAATTACAGGCATTGCCATGGGTGGCTACATGCAATTAATGCAAATGCGCATTACCGAAACAATACAACAAAAAATATTTACGCGTGCAGCTTTTGATTTTACCTATAGAATTCCTAAAATTAAATTTGAAGAAATATATAAGCACTATGCGCCCGAGTTAATGAATCGTTTTTTTGATGTATTGACTTTGCAAAAAAGTTTATCTAAAATAATTATTGATTTTTCAACAGCAGTGCTTCAAATTATCTTTGGCTTAATCCTCTTATCACTTTATCATCCATTTTTTATCTTGTTTAGTATTTTACTTATTGTGCTTGTTTTTAGCATCATAAAATTCACTACAAAAAAAGGATTAGAAACAAGCTTAAAGGAATCAAAATACAAGTATAAAGTTGTTTCTTGGCTTGAGGAGTTAGCAAGATCTAAAGATACATTTAAGTTGGCAGGATTAACCAGTTTGCCCGAATTAAGAACTGATGAGCATGTTACTGGTTATTTAGAATCTAGAGAAAACCATTTTCAAATTCTTAAAAAGCAATATATTTTATTACTCATATTTAAAATAATAGTGGCTTTTGGATTATTGATTGTAGGCGGTATGTTGGTGCTTGATCAACAAATGAATATTGGTCAGTTTGTGGCCGCAGAAATAATAATTTTGTTGGTGATTGATTCCTCAGAAAAAATTATTTTAAATCTCGAAAATGTATTTGATATTCTTTCTTCTTTAGAAAAGATAGGTCAAGTAACAGATTTAGAACTTGAAAATGATCATCCTTCTTCATCCTTAAATCATCAAATTACGGCGCCAATAACAGTTGAAGTAAAGGATTTGTCATTTACATATCCTGGCAGAGTAAAATCAGTGCTTAAGGATATTAATTATAGTTTTAAGGCAAATAACTCTTATTGTATTATTGGAAATAATGGTTCAGGAAAATCAACACTTATTCATTTAATTGCGGGATTGTATCAACCTCTTTCGGGCTGTGTTTGTATCAATGATTTGCCCATTGGAAATTATAATATTTTTGAATTGTATAAATTTATTGGTAACGGCTTAGCAGAAGAAAATATATTTGAAGGAACGCTCATTGAGAACATTACTTTAGGTAGAGATTTTATAAAAACAGCCGATGTACAATGGGCTATTGAACAAGTTTATTTATTAGATTATGTGAAGGAATTGCCTAAAGGAATTGATACGCAGATAGAAATTTCAGGACATAAACTGTCAAAAAGTATTATTCAAAAAATAATTATTGCCAGAAGTATTGTAAATAAACCCAAACTCATTTTGCTCGAAAATCATATTGATTTTATTGCAGAAAATGAAAGAAATAAAATTATTGATTTTTTAACTGATAAAACAAATAACTGGACTTTAATCAGTATTTCAAACAATGCTTATTTAAAGGAAAAATCAGATATAGTTTTATACATGAATGATGGACAAATTTCCAAACAATAGCTCAAAAAAATTCACATGCTTAACATAACTCATAATACAATAAAAGATAAGAAAGCATTAAATAATTTGAAGTCTTTTCAAATTTTAAATGCGCGCTCAATTAGCCGTAAATTAATTAAAACACTTTACGTGTTAGGCTTTATTTGTTTGGTTGTACTTTTTTTACCTTGGACACAAAATATCAGGTCCATGGCCAATGTAACAGCTTTAAAGCCTAACCAACGCCCGCAAAATATTCATTCAATAATTGCCGGAAGAATTGAAAAATGGTATGTGCAAGAAGGCCAATTTGTTAAACAAGGGGATACGATTCTTTTTATAAGTGAAACAAAAGAAGAATACCTCGATCCAAAATTGGTTGAAAATACTGAACAGCAGCTAAAAGCAAAAGAATTGACTGTTAAATCTTATTTTGAAAAAGTGAATGCGAACGATACTCAAATTGATGCATTAATAAAATCGAGGGTATTAAAACTTGAGCAAGCCAAGAACAAATTAATACAGGCCAACTTAAAAGTACAGAGCGATAGTATTGATTATTCTGCTTCAGCGTTAAATTATAAAATAGCAAAAGATCAGCTTGTGAGGATGGAAGAGTTGCATAAAGAAGGCCTTAAATCATTAACAGATTTAGAAGCCAGAAAACAGAAATTACAGGAAACACAAGCTAAATTAATATCGCAAGAAAATAAATTTATTGGAAGTAAAAATGAGGTGCTGAATGCTAAAATAGAATTGCAAAGTATCAATGCCGACTATAATGATAAAATTGCAAAATCAGAATCTGATAAATATACATCTATGTCGAACATGTATGATGCTGAAGCACTTGTTTCGAAATTGCAAAATCAATTTGTAAACTATACTATTCGATCTGGCATGTATTACATTTTAGCGCCACAAGACGGCTACATCACAAAGGCCATTCAATCAGGTATTGGTGAAACAATTAAAGAAGGGGCTGAGATTATTAGTATTATGCCTTACGATTATGAGCTAGCAGTAGAAATGTATGTTAATCCAATGGATATTCCACTGTTAAACAAAGGGCAGCATGTTCAATTGTTATTTGATGGCTGGCCTGCAGTTGTGTTTTCAGGTTGGCCAGGCATATCCTACGGTACTTATGGCGGAACAATTGTAGCTATAGATAATTTTATAAGTGAAAATGGAAAATATAGAGTGCTGGTGGCTCGCGATAAAGATTACCCGGCTTGGCCAAAAGAAATACGTTTGGGCGCTGGTGCAAATACATTAACCTTTCTTAAGGAAGTGCCTGTATGGTATGAATTATGGAGGCAAATTAATGGTTTTCCTCCCGACTATTATGTGCATAAAACAGACAATACAAAACACAATAAGTCAGATGATAGCAAGAAATAAATTTAGCTTTTTTATAATTCTATTCCTTTTCTCGTGCACAGTTCATGCACAAAATGACTCGTTGCGTGAATTAAGTTTTGCAAATTTCTTACAAATGGTGAAGCAGTTTCACCCCTTAGCAAAGCAGGCAGAATTAATAGCAACATCGGCAGATGCAAAAACTTTGATGGCAAGAGGCGCCTTTGATCCTAAATTATTTTATGATTTTAAAAACAAATTTTACGACAATAAAAATTACTATGCTTTAGGTAATGGAGGTTTTAATGTTCCAACATGGTTTGGTGTAGATTTTAAAGCGGGTTACGAACAAAACAACGGAACTTATTTGAATCCTGAAAACATTATGCCTAAACAAGGTTTGTTTTATTCTCAAATTTCATTTCCGCTTTTGCAGGGTTTAATTATAGATGAAAGAAGAGCTACCCTTAAACAAGCAAAAGTATTTAAAGAGCTATCAGCATTTGAGAAAATAAATATACTCAATGAATTGCTTTATCGCGCAGGAAAAACATATTGGGATTGGTATTTATCTTTCGTAAATTTAAAAGTACATCAAGAAGCAGTTGCGTTAAGTGAAAAACGTTTTACCGCTGTAACAAGAACCTTTGTACTGGGCGATAGGCCTGCTATTGACACTGTTGAAGCAAATATTCAGCTGCAAGACAGGATCATTAATTTACAGCAAGCATTCATGGATTACAGAACAAAATCTTTGTTGTTATCAAACTATTTATGGATTGAAAATGAAACACCTGTTGAAATTACCAATAGCACCGTGCCGCAAACTATTAAAGATAATATTGAGCAAGAAACTATCGCAAATTTAAGCGCCACGCATATGGATAGCTTAATTAATTCACATCCAAGTTTAAGGATTTATGATTTTAAATTAAAACAATTAAGTATTGAAGAGAAGTTTAAAAAGGATAAACTAAAGCCAACTTTGAATGCAAATTTTAATCCTTTATATGATGCAGAAAACTTAAACTTGGCTTATCAAAACAATTACAAATGGGGCTTCTCGCTTGGGTTTCCAATTTTATTGAGGAAAGAAAGAGGCGATTTGCAATTAACCAGAATAAAAATAGAAAATAACAACTACGAAATTAAAAACAAACGAATAGAATTATTGAATAAAACAAGGGCGTCAATCAATGAGTTTAATAATTATAAAAATCAAGTAACAATTTACGGTAAAAATGTAAATAATTACGAGCGCTTATGGCAATCAGAAAAACGATTATATGATGCAGGCGAAACATCTTTGTTCATGATTAACAGTCGAGAAATGAGCTATATTAATGCCCAATTAAAATTAAATGAGCTCATTAACAAAACAAAAAAAGCAGCACTAGAAGCTGAATATTCTTTTGGTGTGTTAAACATGAATTATTAAAACAGCTATTTTTTGTGTAATTAAATTTTTCCAACAAGATCATGGCGAGCTTGCTCTACCATCTTTCATAGCGCATACAAAGTATGTTTCTTTTGCGACTAATCGGGAAGTAGCATGTGCCTTAGTTTTATTTAAGGCAACATCAATTGTTAAGTAATACCAATGTGATTTATAAATTTGGTCCATTGCTTATTTCACATCGGTATAATATTCAGATAAGATTAAAAAGTACAGCATTTGTTTAGAATACAACTTTAATGACATTTCAGCGCTTACATTTATTATATTTGCGGCCTAAATTTTATGAATATGGAAAGTGCTACAATTGAAAAAGTAAATTGCTTAATTATTGGGTCAGGACCTGCTGGCTACACTGCTGCTATTTATGCTGCAAGAGCCGATATGAAACCAGTGATGTACCAAGGTTTACAGCCTGGTGGTCAATTAACAATTACTACTGAAGTTGAGAATTACCCTGGCTATCCTAATGGCACCCAAGGGCCAGAAATGATGGAAGATTTTAAAAAGCAAGCAGAACGTTTTGGCGCTGATATTAGATGGGGTATGGTTACCTCTGTTGATTTTAGTGCTGTGCCACATAAAGTAATTATTGATGAAAAGCACACTGTAGAAGCCAATACGGTGATAATTGCCACTGGTGCCTCTGCAAAATGGTTAGGCTTACCTTCAGAACAAAGATTAAATGGTTTTGGCGTTTCGGCATGCGCAGTGTGTGATGGGTTTTTCTTTAAAGGACAAGACGTAGCAATTGTTGGTGCTGGTGATACAGCTGCCGAAGAAGCTTCCTATTTAGCAAAGCTGTGCCGCAAAGTATACATGTTGGTGCGTAAAGGAGAAATGCGAGCATCTAAAGCCATGCAGCACAGGGTTGAAAACACTGCAAATATTGAAATTTTATATAATCATAGCACCCTTGAAATATTAGGCGATAAGGGCGTTACAGGGGTATTGGTGCAAGACAATGTAAGCAAGCAAGAAAAAGTTTTAGATATAACCGGATTCTTTGTAGCTATTGGACATGAACCTAACTCGCAAGTTTTTAAACCTTTTTTAAATATGGATGAAAATGGCTATATCTTAACAACACCGGGTAGTTCACGCACCAATGTTGAAGGTGTTTTTGCTTGCGGCGACGTGCAAGATCATATTTACCGCCAGGCTGTTACTGCTGCTGGCAGTGGTTGTATGGCTGCATTGGATGCCGAGCGATATATGGCTGCAAATGGTTTTCACTAAATAAGTAAACAAATAATTTATAAGATGCTTAGCATTCAGCTTTAACTGATAATTAGCTCCAATATAAATTTAATTTACAATCAAATGTTGCGTTTTATGGTAGCACATATTTTTTACAAAGCTAAATTACAGCAAATATTTTAGTAAGTATCAAGCCTAACATTAGCTTATGTGCAAAGCACTCAACTTTCAAATAACTAAAGCTTAAAAAAATAAAACATTAGCTCATTTAAAATTGTTATCCAATAAAAAATTAAGCATGGAAAGTCATATTGAAAAAATTAAAAAAACAATTGAACCCTTAAGACAAGAGATTATCAATCATAAAGTTTATTCGGCTATTAAAGATTTAAACGATTTGAAAGTGTTTATGCAATTTCATGTTTACGCTGTTTGGGACTTTATGTCACTTTTAAAATCGCTACAAAACAATTTAACTTGCACATCGGTGCCTTGGTTCCCAAAAGGCATGGCAGATACAAGATTTCTTATTAACGAAATTGTTGTTGGCGAAGAATCGGACCTTGACCTTAATGGCATAAGGAAAAGCCATTTTGAATTATATCTTGATGCGATGAAACAATGCGGCGCTGATACAACTAATATTGAAGTATTTATAGATGTATTAAAAAATACTGGCGACTTTAACTTCGCTTATTTGCATTCAGAAACGCCAAAGGAGGCAAAAGATTTTGTAGACTTTACATTCAAAATAATTGATAGCGGAAAAGATTATTTGCAATCAGCTATTTTTACATTTGGCCGTGAAGATCTCATCCCAGGCATGTTCATATCAATTATAAATGAAATCCATAAGAACTTTCCTGATGATATCTCAGTTTTTAAATACTACATTGAAAGGCACATTGAAGTTGATGGCGATCATCATAGCCATCTTGCTTTAGCAATGACAGCCAATCTTTGCAAAGACAATGAACAATTTTGGAAAGAAGCCGAAGAGGCAGTAATACAATCATTAAAACAAAGAATTGAATTATGGAATGGCGTATATAATCAGCTAACAGAAAGCGCAAAAGCCAACAACAGCAACAGCAATAAATTGTTGGTATAATACGCAAATTAGGTTTATGCATGTATCAACTTTGCTGATGGCAAGGTGTTTTAAAATTATTTGTAGGCGCTCTTTCATGTGTTGTTTATTTTTTGCTTAACGATATTTTATTTAGGTATCTAAAACCAATCACAAAAGGATGCTGGCCTGGGCTGAAATATCTTTTTAGAAAGCATTTATAAAAAAAAGACCTTATTTACGATGTTGATTAAATTAAATAAGCATTAATCTTAATGATTTTTTGTCAATATTTGCGCCACTATAGAGTTATAGCTGCTTAAAATAAATCATAGCAATGCAAAAGAAATTCATTATAAATCTTGCTTTACTGCTGCTGCTCAACCTCTTAATAAAACCATTCTGGATTTTAGGAATTGATAGAGCTGTTCAAAATGCTGTAAGTCCTGCAGAATATGGATTATTTTACGCCCTCTTCAATTTTTCATTTTTGTTCAACATCTTGTTAGATTTTGGCATCACCAATTTTAACAATAAAAATATAGCTCAAAATAACCATCTATTAAGCAAACACCTTTCGGGCATTGTATTTTTGCGCCTTATATTAGCTGTTGTTTACTTAGTGGTAACCTTGCTTACCGGTTATTTAATTGGCTATAATAGTTTTCAATTAAAGCTATTACTTATTATGGCTTTTAATCAGTTTTTGGCCTCTTTTATTTTGTATTTAAGAAGCAATTTAGCAGGCTTACATTTATTTAAAACCGACAGTATTATATCGGTGCTCGATAGGTTAATTATGATAGCCATATGCGCAATGCTGCTTTGGGGTGGTGTTACCAGTAAACAAAACCCTTTTAAAATTGAATGGTATGTATACAGTCAAACCACTGCCTATGTAATTAGTATTATCATCACTTTGTTTATTGTATTTGAAAAGGCGCGTTTAAGAAAACTAAAATGGAACACTACTTTTTTTCTGATGATATTAAAGAAGAGTTATCCTTATGCCATATTGGTGTTGCTGATGACTTTTTACAACCGCATTGATGCAGTGATGTTAGAACGTATGTTGATTGATGGTAAGGAACAATCGTCAATCTATGCATCAGCCTATCGCTTATTAGACGCGGCCAACATGATAGCCTATTTATTTGCTGGCTTGCTCTTGCCTATTTTTGCCCGCATGATTAAATTAAAACATCAAGTTGAAGATTTGGTTCGGCTTTCATTCTCCATATTATTTCTTTTAGCTTCATCAGCGGCAATAATAGCGGTAAATTTTAATGTGCAAATTATGGATATGCTTTATCAAAATCATGTTTCAGCATCTGCCGAAGTGTTTTCATTGCTCATGTGTTGCTTTGTATTTGTATCAACCACCTATGTGTTTGGCACCTTGCTCACTGCGAATGGTAATTTAAAAGTTTTAAATTACATGGCAGCAACAGGTATGCTTTTAAATATGGCGCTTAATTTTGCCTTAATACCGCAATATAAAGCCATGGGAAGCGCTTTAAGCAGTTTAATAACACAAGGTGCCACTGCGCTTTTTCAAGTGCTATTTGCGCAACAAATATTTAAGTTCAAAGTTAACTGGCCATTTATTGGCGCTTTATTATTGTTTTTGTTGAGCGCTGAAATTACCGCCTATTTCACTAAAATTTATTTTCAAGACCTAACTCTTTCAATAATAATTTGCGCTGTGGCATTTGTTATTTATGGCTTGCTACTTAAAATTGTAAACTTTAAAAGTTTAATGCATGAGTTTAAGGTTTAATAAATACAAATTGATAATGCCGATATAACAAAATATAGTTCAATAAAATTGGACTATATATTTTGTATAACCTATGGTGTGATTAGCTTTTTAAAATCAACTTTTTAGCAGGCTAATGCACCTGAAAATTAATGCTGGTTTTAGAAAAGTAAACGATAAAGTTTGCAGGAAATTTTTGAGCAGTTGATTAACTATAAATAAAATCGGCCACTAACTGTTCAGCATCAATGAGTGCATGCTGCATATCATCATTCAATAAAATATAATCGAACTCAACAGAAAAACCCATTTCTTTTTCGGCTTTGGCCATTCTGCGGGCTATACTTTCAGCAGTTTCAGTAGCTCTTAATCTTAAACGATCTTCTAAATCTTTTATTGATGGGGCTTTTACAAAAATAGAAAGTGCTTTATCGCCGTATATCTTTTTTAAATTTAATCCCCCCACAACATCTACATCAAAAATAACATGATGACCTTTGGCCCAAATGCGTTCAACTTCGCTTTTGAGCGTGCCATAAAAGTGATTTTCATACACTTCTTGCCACTCCACAAAGTCATTTTGCTTTATCTTTTCTTTAAATCCATTTACCCCTAAAAAGTAATAATCTTTACCTTCTTTTTCTCCAACTCTCTTCTTTCTGCTGCATGCCGAAACAGAAAACTCAATGATCCCAAATTTTTCAAGGATATGATGTACAATTGTGGTTTTTCCGGCGCCAGACGGGGCAGAGAAAATAATTAGTTTACCTGGTTGTATAAATTTACTGCTCATAATACATTCATCAACTGTTCCTTAATTTTTTCGAGTTCATCTTTCATTTGAACCACCATTTTTTGAATGGCTGCATCATTTGCTTTTGAGCCAATGGTATTTATTTCGCGTCCAATTTCTTGTGAAATAAATCCCAATTTTCTGCCCGATGATTTTTCCTTGAGGGTACTTAAAAAATAATCGCAATGGGTTTTTAAACGTACTTTTTCCTCGGTAATATCCATCTTTTCAACATAATAAACCAACTCCTCTTCAAATCTATTTTGATCTATTTTGTCTTTGGCAATTACTTCGTTTAATTCTTTTTTGATGCGCTCTTTAACTGTTTTTAATCTTTTACTATCTCCTTGTTCTACTTTTTTCAACAAGACTAAAATAAGCAGTATTCTTTTTTCTAATTCTTTACCTAAAGTAATGCCTTCGGTTTTTCTAAAATTATTAAAGGCGGTTAAAGCGGTTTGAATTAATTGTTTAACTTTCTTTATTTCATCTGCATCTACAACTGAAATTTCTTGCTTAAATACATCAGGTAGGTTCATTACCGTAGCAAGTAAATGACCTGTGTCGGCTTTTACATCTTTGGCAAATAACATTAATTCTTTGTAGTAGTTTCCGGCTAGGTTTTTATTCAAAACCATTTTGCGTTCATTGCTTTCTCCATCAAAATAAATACTAAAGTCAACTTTTCCGCGCTCTGCAACTTCAGTGATGAGGTTTCTGAATGCTGCTTCATTGTCGCGCAGTGAGTAAGGCAAGCGCAATCCTAAATCGAGTTGCTTACTATTTACCGATTTTATTTCCGCAATAATTTGCTTGTTTTTTACATTAATTTTGGCTTTCCCAAAACCGGTCATCGACCTTGTTTGCATAGTTCAGTATTGAATTAGCGCGCAAAGTTAATACAAATTAAATACCTCTTACAAAATAAAAAGGACTAAATAAAATAGTGATAGATTGTACCGATTACAATTCAATTTAGTCCAATTGCGGCATTACCTTATTGTACTACTTTCAAGTAGTATCGGCATTAACCATTACATATTTATTTTTTAGTAGGTAAAAAAATAAATGCAATTGGTATTACCTATCAATATAAATTATTAAGCAAAAAAAAACCAGCGCTTGCGAACTGGTTTGTATTCATTTTAGTTGAATTATTTTTTCTTTTTTTGCAATCCTGTAAAGGCAAAACTCTTTTTGGTTTTACCCTTTTTTGTCCAAATGGCACTCCCTTCAATATCTTCACCATTAACAGTGCCATGCCAAGTTAATATATCATCGGCAGTTTCACCTTTCATAATAGCATCAAAAGTAATTACTACTTCTTCAGCATTTGAAGAATCAACAGTGGCGGTGAATTCTCCGGCCTTAAAATTGTATTTTTCAGCCAGTGCTTTCGATTTAAGTTTATTGTTTTTGAATGATAAATCGTCTTCCATCGGCTTAGTTGGTTTAGCCTGCGCTTCAACAGTTAATTTTGCCTCATAGTTAAATCCGTCTAAAGGTTTTTCACTCTTGTTTTTTTGTGCAAATGATTGCCCAGCAACAAACAATAATGCTGCGATTATAAAAGAGAAAATTTTACGTGTGTTCATATCCTATTAATTTGTTTAATATCTTACACAAACATAAGTTAAAAATACATAATAATCAAAACAACTTATTAACTATATTTTTTATTCAAATGCATTAATGCCGGTAATGTCCATTCCTGTGATCAACAAATGGATGTCATGCGTACCTTCATAAGTAATTACACTTTCTAAATTCATCATATGGCGCATGATTGGATATTCTCCTGTAATCCCCATTCCACCATGTATCTGGCGTGCTTCACGTGCAATAGTTATAGCCATATGCACATTGTTTCTTTTGGCCATGCTAATTTGGGCTGGTGTAGCTCTGTGTTCGTTTTTTAACACCCCTAAACGCCAAGTAATTAATTGTGCCTTAGTAATTTCTGTAATCATTTCGGCCAATTTCTTTTGAGTAAGCTGGAAACCAGCAATTGGCTTTCCAAATTGAACACGCTCTTTTGAGTATCTTAATGCCGAATCATAACAATCCATAGCAGCACCAATGGCTCCCCAGGCTATTCCGTAACGCGCACTATTTAAACAACTTAATGGACCTTTTAAACCTTTAATATCTGGGAAAACATTTTCTTTAGGCACTTTTACATTGTCAAATACCAATTCACCTGTAGCGCTTGCTCTTAAACTCCATTTTCCATGAGTTTCTGGCGTTGAAAAACCTTCCCAACCACGTTCAACCACCATTCCACGAATAGCACCGCTTTCATCTTTCGCCCAAACTACTGCAATATCAGCAAATGGGGAATTCGATATCCACATTTTTGCACCATTCAATAGATAATGATCTCCTTTGTCTTTAATGTTGGTAATCATACCAGCCGGATTTGATCCATGGTCTGGCTCTGTTAAGCCAAAGCAACCCATCATATCACCCGAAGCTAATTTTGGTAAATATTTCATTTTTTGCGCTTCGGTAGCATAGCTGTAAATTGGAAACATTACCAAAGAACTTTGCACAGATGCTGTACTTCTTAGCCCGCTATCGCCTCTTTCTAGCTCTTGCATAATGATGCCGTAAGATATTTGATCTAAACCTGCACCACCATACTCAACTGGAATATAAGGACCAAATGCGCCAATACTGGCTAATCCTTTGATCCATTGTTTTGGAAATTCTGCTTTCTGACAAGCCTCTTCCACAATGGGAGAAACTTCTTTTTTTACCCAAGCTCTCGCTGTATCGCGAATTAATTTATGCTCATCTGTCAATAATTCATCCATTAAATAGTAATCAGGATGCTGAAATACGTCTGTTTTAGCTGCCATTTTTTTTAGTTTTTGCGCGGCAAAAGTAGCTATTTATTTAATATTTATAAAGTTTATCGCACTTGTTTTGCCTAATATTATGTTATCAACATTAAAGCCAATGCAATTGTTGTTGTAACACTTAAAAAATCCTTACTATTTTTGCAATTGAAATCAATTTGCTTTGCTGCATCTCGCTTTTACATGCGAAATGTTTAAATTGTTTCCATTTGCCCTTTGTCGTAATAAATAATGCAATTATTGAATTACAAGCGCGCCATGTTTCAAATTGTTGATTCAAAAAAATAACGTAGGTTTGTTAACTACGATTCTTAAAACCTATGAAAACTGAAACTGACAATGCTATGCCATTGATTATACTTTATGGTTGGCGCAAAGTGATTTTAATTACTACTGCCATTGCGGTTGTGGCTGCCATCATTTTTACAATGCCCTTTTTTTTGCCGCCAATATTTAAAGCCGAAGCTATTATTTATCCTCCTGCTTCTTATTCGGCCAAGTTAATTGCTGAATATGATTTGAGGTTTGGTGCCGATAAAGAAATAGATGAACATATTCAAATTCTTAAAAGTAGTTTATTGAGAGATTCCATTATTAAAAGATTTAAATTAATGGAGCATTACAAAATTGAAAAGCAAGAAGACAATAAGCAATTCAAATTAAATAAATTGTATAGCGAAAATATTATTGTGGATAGAACAAGATATAATTCAATTTCTGTTACAGTTTTTGATGAAGATCCTACTTTGGCTGCTTTAATGTGTAATGAAATTATTCAAACAGGCGATAAAGTTAAGACCTATATTTTTAAGCAAAATTTAATTGAAGCCGTAAACAATATGCAAAAAAACATGTTGATTGCCACCGCTGAATTAGAAAGGTTGGGGGAGGAGATGCAACGTATTAACAGCAATGTTTTGTTAAACTACAATACGCTAACTAAACAAAAATATGCCGAAAGAATTAAAGCCCAAATTAATTTAAGCGATTATATTGCTAAATACAGAAATGATAAGCATAAAGAATTACTAGAATTATTATTTGAATATGAAGACAAACTTGCTCGTTTTTACGCATTGAAAGACAGTTACGAGCAAGCCAACCAATCATTGAATACTAAAATTGCTGATGCTTATATCATAACTCCTGCGCAAGTACCAGATAAAAAAGACGCGCCAAAAAGAGCAATCATTGTGCTTGTATCAATGATTAGTGCATTTATTATTTCATGCTTTGTTATTTTAGCAATGCATAGAATGATGCAATTAAAAAAGGAATATATTAAATAGGTACTAATGACCTACAAAAACATTGCTTTTTCTGAAATTACACGCTTTAGCAAAATAAGCTCCTTGATAGGAATTGTATTTTTATTGCTGTTTTTTTTTGCTTCTAGCTATGCCTTACCTGTATATATCGCAATTACAATATTGGCTTTGGCTTATGTAATTGCACAATTTAATTTATCGCATTTTTATATGATAATGGTATTTGTAATTCCATTTGCAGTAAATCAAAAAATATTCTTATCTGATGTAACTTTACTCTTGCCTTCTCAACCAATTGAAGCTATAATCACAATAGCCTTTTTAATAAAGCTTTTGTTTGGATATAAAGTATCTTCTAGCATGCTGAAACATCCTATTTTTTTGTTATCTATTTTATGCTTGTTGATGCAATTTGTATCAACAATAAGATCTGATATTCCGTTGGTTTCTTTAAAGACAATATTTCTTAAATCATGTTATTTTATCGTGTTTTTTGTGGTAAGTGCCGATTTATATTTGAAGCAGCAAATCAGTCATATAAAGCTTTTAAAGGTATATACTTTCTCAATTTTAATTGTTGGAATTCTTATTTTTATCAAACATTTTGATTACGGACTTTCAAAAGATATTAGTGGCACGGTTACAGAACCTTTTTATGCAGATCACACCATATATAGTGCCTGCTTGGCTTTTATCATACCATTGCCAATTTTGGCTTATTATAATAGCAAAGTATTAGGTATAAATTTTAATCAAAAGTTTTGGATAGGCTGCTTAGCATTGGCCCTGCTCACTTTTTTCTTTTTTACCTATTGCAGAGCAGGTTGGATTAGTTTGCTAATTGCTGTAGTAATAACATTTGCAATTAATGCGGGTTTAAGTTTTAAAGGATTAGCAGTAACAATTTTTTCTGTAATTATTTTATTGTTTGTTTATCAAGCTGAGATTATTGATGGCATAAAACAAAACAAGTCAGATTCAAATGCAAAGAATGCCACACTCGAACAACAAACAAAATCGGTAACAAACATCACAAATGATCAATCCAATGCCGAGCGCTTAAATCGATGGTCCTGCGCATGGCGCATGTTTTTAGATAAACCATTTTTGGGTTGCGGACCTGGCACCTATCAATTTGAATACTTATCTTACCAAAAGAAAAGTGAAATGACTAGAATAAGTGTAACAAGTCCTTACAATATTAAAAAAGGAAAAGGCGGAACAGCGCATTCAGAGTATTTGCTGCTTCTTTCTGAAACAGGTATCTTAAGTTTGTTTTTTTATTTTGGAAGTATTTTAGTAACTATTTATTATGCCTTAAAAGTATACAAGAAGGCGCATGATCCTAAAATAAGCATACAAATATTAATGGTATTTTTTGGTTTATGCACTTATCTTTTGCACGCTTTTTTTAATAATTTTTTAGATACTGATAAAGCTGCTTTGCTCTATTATACAAGCATTGCATACATTATGGTAGCAGCCATTCAATTAAAAGAAAAGCCCAACCAAACTACTGTTTAGCCGATAGGGACACAAAAGGAATTAAAATTTCTTCCATACTTACACCGCCGTGTTGAAAGGTGTTTTTGAAATAATTTACAAATTGTGCGTAGTTGTTTGGATAAACAAAATACTTATCTTCTTTAGCAAAAACGTAGGAGGAGCTTACATTATTTTTAGGTAAAAAGGCATCGGCTGGGTTTCTAATTTCAAACACATCTTTTTTGTTATAATCTAAGCTCTTGCCTTGTTTGTAGCGTAAATTAGAATTCACATTTCTGTCGCCAATAATTTTTGAAGGTTCTTTTACATGCACAGTGCCATGGTCGGTAGTTATAATAACTCTTGCTTTTTTCTCAGCTATAATTTTCATTGCTTCAAACAAAGGCGAATGCTCAAACCATGATACAGTTAATGATCGGTATGCTGGCTCTTCATCTGCCAATTCCCTAATCATATCCATTTCGGTGCGCGCGTGGCTTAGCATATCTACAAAATTATATACAATAACATTCAGTTTATTATTCATCATGTTACTTACACTTTCAGGTAGTTTTTTACCAGCATTTATGTTGGTTACTTTGGTATATGAAAACTTAATGTTTTTGCCGTTCCGCTTTAACTGTTCACCTAGCAGTTCTTCTTCATGCATATTTTTCCCACCTTCATCATCATCATTCAACCATAATTTTGGATACAACTTTTCAATTTGAGAAGGCATTAATCCAGCAAACAATGCGTTTCTTGCATACTGTGTGGCTGTAGGCAATATGCTATAAAATAACTCTTCGGTGTCTGTTTTAAAATACTCATTTACCAGAGGCTGTATGGCTTTCCATTGGTCAAATCTGAGGTTATCAATTACGATTAAAAAAATGGGACCTTCTTCCAATAAAAATGGCGCAATTTTTTTACTAAATAAAGTGTGAGATTGCACAGGAATTTCTTTGGCAGTGCCATTTACCCATGACAGATAATTTTTTTCTATAAACTTACAAAATTGAGCATTTGCCTCTCGCTTTTGCATGCTAAGCACTTCTACCATGCCATTGTCTCTTAGCTTTTCAAGTTCCAACTCCCAAAATACCAATTTACGATGAACTTCTACCCATTCTAGGTAGTCTAAATTATCGCCCAATTGTATACTAATATTTCTGAAATCTTGTTGGTAAGCAGCGTTTGTTTTTTCACTAATTAAACGCTTGTTGTCTAGGTTTTTTTTGATGGATAATAAGAGCTGATTTGGATTAACTGGTTTGATGAGATAGTCTGCTATTTTAGCTCCAATAGCATCTTCCATAATGCTTTCTTCTTCACTTTTTGTAACCATCACCACCGGAATATTGGGATAATTGTTTTTTATTTTAGCTAAAGTTTCTAATCCACTTAAGCCCGGCATATTTTCATCTAAAAAAATTAAATCAAAATTTCCTTTTGGAAGTAATTCTAGCGCGTCATTTCCACTATTGGCAGTGCTTACTTTATAACCCTTTTGTTCTAAAAAAAGCACATGAGGTTTAAGTAAATCAATTTCATCATCTGCCCAGAGAATGTTTATACTATCCATATTGTTTTGTTTTAATGTGCAATGTTAACGCTTAAATGACTGTGTTTAGTTATCACAATGTAGTTAATTTTAGTTAATCATAAATTATTCATTACTAAAATGTATTGCTAAAACAGTGCTAAATTTTTAAGAATGATAAATTCATTAAAGAAGTTTAATTTTACGGTATAGATATCTTTTCTTTGCACAAAAATTAATAAGCAATTTTAAAGCAATGCAATTTAACATCAAAGAAATTTTAACGGTTACAATGATATTGTTTGCGGTCATCGATATCATTGGTTCTATTCCAGTGTTGATTGAAGTGCGCCGAAAGGCTGGTCACATACATTCGGAAAAAGCCACCTTTGTTTCCTTTTTATTAATGATGATTTTTCTTTTTGTTGGAAACTCAATACTTGATATTATTGGCATTGATGTATATTCTTTTGCCATTGCGGGCTCCTTAATCTTGTTTTTTATTGCTTTAGAAATGATTACAGGTATACAGATTTATAAGGATAGTCATTCAAAAACAGCTGCTATTGTGCCTATAGCTTTTCCTTTAATAGCTGGCGCTGGAACTATGACTACTTTATTGTCTTTAAAAGCAGCCTATGCGCTCGAGAGTATTATTATAGCAATTTTTATAAATGTGGCTTTGGTTTATATTGTTTTAAAAAATACCATGCACATCGAAAAATTGTTAGGTCCGGGGGGTATTGATATTGTTAGAAAAGTTTTTGGTGTAATTTTATTGGCCATTGCGGTTAAATTATTTAGAGCAAACGCTGGCATTAGCGGAGTTATATAACTTTAAAATAAAAATATGTTGAGTCAAGTTATTATGTACACCGATGGCGCAGCTACCGGAAATCCAGGTCCAGGAGGATATGGCGTGGTATTGCTAAGTAGTCATAATAGAAAAGAATTAAGTGATGGCTTTAGATTAACTACCAACAACAGAATGGAATTGTTAGCTGTTATTATTGGATTAGAAACACTAAAAAAGCCTGGTATTCATATCACCATTTATTCCGACTCTAAATATGTTGTTGATTCGGTGGAGAAAGGTTGGCTATTGGGTTGGGAAAAGAAGGGCTTTGCCAAAAAGAAAAATCCAGATTTGTGGAAACGTTTTTTGCTCATATACCGCCAACATAAAGTTAAGTTTATATGGATTAAAGGGCATGCCGAAATTCCTGAAAATGAATGCTGTGATAGGCTGGCGGTAGCTGCCGCAGCGGGTAAAAATTTACAGCCCGATGTGTATTACGAAAGCATAAAAGATAAGGCAGATATGTTTGAAAAATAGTTACTCTTCTAAAAGCACTTTCAAACGTTTAAAGGCCAATTGATTTTCGGGGAGATGAATACTCTCCATCACTTTCTTTTTCTCTTTTTTAGTAAGATGCCAACTTAATGATATCTTATCTGGTTTTTCATTTCTCAATTCAAAATCTACTACATCAATCTTGCCATCAAACCACAAGCCAGCATAGGTAAGTAATGCATTTTGATTCAAATCTTGTACAGCAAATAAATTATCATACAAACTTTCGGCAGGCGCAGTAATACTTTGCATTAAAGTAGGATTGTCGTTCGACTCATCTGTCTTTTGTTTTCTTCTATCGCGTATCTGTAAAATCACAACCCCACTCGTATTGGTGCTTATCCAATTTCTAAAAGTATATAAAAATTTTAGTGAAGTTTCTACACCATAATTATCTCTACCTCCTGCATCAACAACATCTATTACAGGACTGCTTGGTAAGCTCACAACAGGCGATACAAAAGGAAATGTAGCACTCATTCTTATGGCGCTTGTAAAGAGCAAACTATCTGCCTCTTGATTTTTAAAAAATCTCCTAAATTCAATTCCTTCAATTAAATTATACTTATTTATATTTTGGGTGCTATTGCTCTGCGACATGTAAGAAATATGTTGGCTACTGATATATAATTTCTTACCATCATTGAGAATGGAGGGAGAAAAAATCATCATCGGTATTTTTGCTTCCTTTTCAGGAATTTCATAGTCCATGAGCTTCTTGTCTAAAACATAATTCGTGTTTTGATTGATCTTATTCTCTAAAGCGTAAGCCCTATCTTTCTTATAAACATTAGCACCAATTTTTATATTTTCTAATCGTAAAAAAAGATCATTTACAGTCATTGCAAATACAACAGGATTAAGTACATCTTTGGCAATATTATCGATATAACTTTGGCGATTTAATGTTTTAATTTTATGATCATATTTTCGTAATAACAATTCTCTAAGATAGGCCGCACCTAGCATGCCGCCTGATGCACCAGTAATTAATTCAGTATGCTTTAACAATTCGCCATTAAGCAGACTATCGGCATATTGTAAGGAGTAAAAGGTCCATAGGGCGCTGCGTAAACCACCACCACTTGTATTGATGATAATAAGTTTTGGTTTATGATGCATTTGCATGCTATTCAAAGTGTTTTTAACTCTCCATTTATTAAGTATTTCTAAGGTCGACTGCATATCGGCCTCTAAATATTGCTTATTAGCATCAAACTTTTGTAATGTTTGTCTGGTATATCTTGCTTTTTCAGTATGATAATTTAATCCATAAGCCCCATTCATAACGTTAAAAAAACTCCATGCAAATATGGAATTAATCACCAACAAAATCATAAAAAATACACTCGTGCTCCAGCCTCTCAACCAATTGTATACTGCGCTATTTAGCATTAAATACATGGTAAAAAGTAACAAAATACTTGCGCCTGCGGGTATCTCAAAAAAAGGATTTTCTCTAAACATTCCCAATATCAGTAAACTGATTACTACAAATACTTCAAAAAGTGCCGCATTGGTTTGGTTTTGGCGGAAAACATTCAACAACATTTCTTTATCGTAATGATGAAAATCACGTGCCTTTCTAATTTTTGTAAATGTGCTCCAATATGTTTCAACATGCCAATCGCGCTGGCTTTTATCTATGGTTTGCCAGTCCATATTTTTTTTAAGTGTAATTCTACTTGTCTTAAATTTTACTTTTAACTCATCGCCTTCCTCTATTTTAATACCAAACATTTTAAACAAATCTTTATTGGTTTTAAAGAAATAGCTGATAGATAAAAACAGAAAAAGAAAAACGCCTAACAGAAAACCTGTTATTTCAAAGAGCGTTTCAGATACCGACAAGAATTGATTTTTAATTTGAAAAAAATAAATTTGAACGCAATAAACAATAATAAATGAGCTGGGAATGATGAAATTATTGAGGCAGTATTTTAAAAATGGATTGGAAGTGGTGGCCAAAAATGGAAAGCGAAAGGCATTCATAATATAACTCGAAATATTAAATGCCATCGTAAATCCACCAACCCCAAAACCGATGATGAGGTAGGACCAAAAATTAACATCATCTAAATACTCAGGATTTAAAAATAAATAGGGAATGCCGTATTTAGGGGCAATTTTTTGTAAGATAAAGCCAAATAAAATAAGCCAATAAACCAACATCATTTGGTTTTTTTTGAAATGCACTAAAAATAGTTGTACTGGAAAAAAGTAAATCACTTTTCTCAAGTTATCATAACGATCTATCTCCTTTTTAATACGTTTCAAAAAGCAAAAATTTAATAGCCCCAAAATAGACATCCAATCATTAACTTACAAGTGTATATTTAATTTATTGAAAGTACTTATTAACCAAGCATTATTAAGATGTTTTAAGTGCGTTAAAAGTACTGTTAAATCAATCGAATAAGCGCCTCATCTATTCATACTTTAATAAAAAAAACTAACTTCGCCTTGTGAAATTCGAAATTGTTTCTGACTATAAACCCACCGGAGATCAGCCGGAAGCCATCAGGCAGTTAAGCGAAGGCGTAAACGCGGGCAATCCAAACCAAACACTGCTTGGTGTAACTGGTTCGGGTAAAACATTTACCATTGCCAATGTTATTGAACAAGTGCAAAAGCCAGCATTAATTTTAAGTCATAATAAAACCTTGGCTGCCCAATTATATGGTGAGTTTAAACAGTTTTTTCCCAATAATCGTGTTGAGTATTTTGTTTCTTATTATGATTATTACCAGCCAGAAGCTTTCTTGCCAACAACCAATACATATATTGAAAAGGATTTAGCCATTAATGATGAAATAGAAAAACTACGCTTAAGCACAGCATCTACTTTGTTGAGTGGAAGGCAAGATATCATTGTGGTTTCTTCAGTATCTTGCATTTATGGTATGGGAAATCCTAGCGACTATTACGAGAATGTAATTAGAATAAAAACAGGTCAACTCCTGAGTAGGAATAAATTTTTGCACTTACTTGTTGGTAGTTTATATTCTCGCACCGAAACCGATTTTGTGAGAGGAAAATTTAGAGTGAAAGGCGATACAGTAGATATTTATTTGGCCTATTACGACTATGGTTTTAGGGTTGTTTTCTACGGCGATGAAATTGAATCTATAGATTCTTTTGATCCAGTTTCAGGAATGAAAATTGAAGCATTAACGCAAGCAGTTATTAGTCCTGCCAACTTATTTGTAACAACCAAAGACAGTATGTTGCAAGCCATTTTTCAAATACAAGAGGATATGGTAAAGCAGGTTGATTATCTTAAAGAAATGGACAAGCATTTAGAAGCTAAACGACTGGAAGATAGGGTTACTTTTGATTTAGAAATGATGCGTGAACTAGGCTATTGCAGCGGTATTGAAAACTATTCGAGATATTTTGATAAACGTAAACCAGGTGCCAGGCCCTTTTGTTTGATAGATTATTTTCCGAAAGATTACATCACCATTATTGATGAAAGCCATGTTACCATTCCTCAAATTAGAGGTATGTATGGTGGCGATAGATCACGAAAAGTAAATTTAGTAGATTATGGATTTCGCTTGCCCGCAGCAATGGATAATCGTCCATTGCAGTTTGATGAGTTTGAAAGTTTAATTAATCAGGTAATTTACGTAAGCGCCACACCTGCAGATTTTGAATTAGAAAAAAGTGGTGGTGTTGTGGTTGAACAGGTAATAAGACCTACAGGTCTTTTAGATCCTGTAATTGAGGTTAGACCAAGTATTAATCAGGTAGATGATTTATTAGATGAATGCCAATTACGTATTGATTTGAATGAGCGCGTTTTAGTAACCACTTTAACGAAACGTATGGCAGAGGAACTGGCAAAATATATGGCTAATTTAAATATTCGTTGTAGGTATATTCACTCAGAAGTAGATACCTTAGAACGCGTAGAAATTTTACATGATTTGCGAATAGGTAAGTTTGATGTGCTTATAGGTGTGAATTTATTGCGTGAAGGTCTTGATTTGCCAGAGGTTTCACTAGTTGCCATCTTAGATGCTGATAAAGAAGGTTTCTTAAGATCACACCGCTCCTTAACGCAAACAGCGGGTCGTGCTGCGCGTAACGTTAATGGCAAAGTAATTATGTATGCCGACAATATCACTAAATCGATGAAACTTACCATTGATGAAACCGATAGAAAGCGTGAAAAGCAAATTGCTTACAATACCAAGCATGGCCTTGTTCCAACACAAATTAATAAATCTACCGATGCCGTTTTATCGGGACATAAAGCTCGTGATGCAAGATTTAATAGTCATTCTTATACTGAGCCAGAGAACATTAGTATTGCTGCTGATCCTGTGGTGCAATATATGAACAAAGATCAATTGAAAAAAACACTTCAGGCTACAAAAAAACAAATGGAAACAGCTGCAAAAGAATTGGATTTTATGGAAGCAGCGCGCCTCAGAGATGAAATGTATGCCATCGAAAAATTGATACAGGATAAATAGTGGCACAATTTTTATTGTAGCCTTACAAAAGACCCCTCATGAAAAAGATTTTTTTACATCTTGCACTCTGCATCCCTTTATTAGCAATACTTTTAGGCGCTTGTACTTCCAGTACGAGTCTGCAAGTGTTAAAGCCAGCAGAAATAACCGTAGAAGATAATATCATCAACGTAGGTGTTATCAATCGCACCTATCCTACCAAAGATAATAAGGCATGGAACATTATTGAAGGCGTTTTAACAGGCGAGGGCATAGGCACAGATAGAAGAGGTTCAGAGGCCACTGTTGATGGTATGATAGATGTGATGAGTCAATCGCCCCGTTTTAAGTTAATACGTTTAGATATCGATATGCTTAAAGGCAGCGGAACAGGACAATTTCCAGAACCATTGAGCCGAGCTAAAATTAATGAGGTATGTCAAAGAAATAACCTAGATGCCTTAATCGCTTTAGAAGCCTTTGATTCAGACTCGCGCGTAAATTTTACACCAATTACCATAAGAACCCGCGTGGCAAAAGATGTGTATAAAGATATGCCCGGGGTAAGAGCAGATAGTAGAATGAACATCACCGTAGGATGGAGAATTTATAACAACAAGAGTGAGGTGATTTCAGATGAATTTCGCTACACCGATTTTTTGGCTTTTACTGGACAGGGCCTAACTCAAAATGAGGCACTAGCTAATCTTCCATCAAAGTATGATGCCTTGTTTAGAACTGGATTTCATACTGGGCAGCGTTATGGCCGCAGAATAACACCATTGTGGGTTACAGAAAGCAGACAATACTATACAAAAGGAAGCGATGAATTGAAAAAGGCGGGTAAAAAAGTAAAGATAAACGACTGGGAAGGTGCCGCAGAAATTTGGAAAAAGGAAGCCTTAAACAAAGAAAAAAAGATTGCAGGACGCGCATGCTACAACATGGCAGTTTTTTGTGAAACACGAGGCAACTTTGATATTGCCTTAGAATGGAGTAAAAAAGCCTACAGCGATTTTGGCAATAAAAAAGCCAGGTCGTACACCGCGCTCATCAATGGTAGAATGCGCGATAGGCAAGTACTGCAGCAGCAAATGGCACCCGTAAACAAGCAAGAAGGCGAGTAAAATTTGGATATCAAATAATATTTATATCTTTGCGCCCTCAAAAATGGTTCTGTAGCTTAATTGGATAGAGCATCTGACTACGGATCAGAAGGTTGGGGGTTCGACTCCCTCCAGGACCACGAAAGTTTATTAAAGCCCCTATTTGGGGCTTTTTTTATGCTAATCATTGGAGGGAGGGGAAGCCTGTCCCGACCGCTGTCGGGAACGCCCTCCAGGACCACGAAAGTTTATTAAAGCCCCTATTTGGGGCTTTTTTTATGCACTTAAAAGTAGGTAGGAGAAGTTGATATTGAAAGTTGTTGGCTCAATAAAAAAATACTTCAAAGTTTAATAATTTATCATTCCTTGTTTCTTGTTCATTATTTCATGAAGCCGAGCGGAGCTCTAAAGATTAAAAAACACCAAGCCGAGTTTCTAGTTTACTGAGCACTATTACTTTTAAGTGGGCTAATTGAGAAAGTCAGGTAAATAAAATTCTATATTTTAATGGTAACTTATTTGATTATCTAAATAAGAAAAATCACTATTTGTAGTTTTTTACTTATTTTCGTAAAATATTCATTTTACTATTAAAGCACAATATGTTGAAACGTATAACAGTTCTTGCACTTGTTCAGATTATGCTAGTAGCATTATCATGCAACAAAATAAAATCAATCACCGGCAGCTCAATGCTTAAATTGTTTCCAGTTAAAATTGGTACATCATTTGGCTATATAAACAGAGAAGGCAAAATTTTAATTAATCCACAATTCAGTGATGCTACTATTTTTAGAGAGGGATTGGCATTGGTGAAAAGTTCAACAGATGACCCCAAATGGGGTTTTATAAATGAAGCAGGTAAATATATTATATCGCCAATTTACAACCAAGCAACAGTATTTAGTGATGGATTGGCATGGGTAGTTGCTGAAAATGAAAGTCCTACTGCCATTGATAAGCAGGGAAACATAAAATTTACAATGACCGAAGCTGTTGAGGTTAATATTTTTAGAGAAGGTCTAGCTTCTTTTGCTATACTAGATAACTATGAAAAAAAATGGGGATTCATTGATAAAACAGGTAAAATTGTAATAATCCCTCAATTTTCAAAAGTAAAAACATTTAGTGAAGGACAATGTGCATTTAAAAATGGAGAGGGAAAATGGGGCTATATCGATAAAAAGGGCAATATTACTATCAATCCTCAGTTTGATGAAGCCGATAACATTATCAAAGGAAATGCTGTTGTTAAAACAGGAGGAAAAAGTGGTGTAATAAATGCTAAAGGTTTGTACACTGTAAACCCAATTTATAAAACAATCATTAACGATCATAAAATTTGTTTAACCGAACTCGATGGCAAATGGGGTTGGTGTGACAGTGAAGGTAAAACGATTATTAATAATCAATTTAAAGAAGCCCTTATGTTCTTGGAAAATGATCTGGCTCCTGTTAAAATTGGAAATAAATTCGGATACATCAATAAAGAAGGCAAGATAGTCATCAATCCTCAATTTGAAACAGCGTTTTCATTTAATGGTAATTTGGCAATGGTAGAAACAAGTAACAAAATAGGGTTTATAAACAATGAGGGTAAATATATTATAAACCCTCAATTTGATGCCGCTAGCGCAGACGTAATTTTATATTTAATTAGAAATGATTTGTCGTCAAATATGACAGTAAAAACTGAGTATGTTCCTGAGGCTGAGAGTGCAAATTATCCTGAACCTGAATATAATCAGGATAATTATGAAGAAGCAGCACCAGCAGTAGAAGAAGCTCCAGCTGAGGCAGCGCATTAATAACTCAATATTTAATAAAAATGCTATAATTATCGCAGCTGAATATTCAATTTATCTTTACTTTAATTAATTTAAATTGGAAAAAATATAAGGTTTTATAAATTTGTTTCATATCATAGTTGATAGCGGAAACTTAACTTGAAAAAAATATTGCAGCTTCAAATAATTAGTTTTAACTTAAAAAAAATGAAAAAAAAAATTATACTAATTTATTTAGTTGTTTTCATCTTAACAGCTTGTAATTCCAATTCAACTCAAAGTCCGATTTGTGGTAAGACAATGAATGAGGATATTTCACTTCCTGATACTTTCTATAGAAAATTTATTGGAACTTTTGGGAGTAGAGAAATAGTATTGGACCTGACAAAAAATGACACCATTCTGACTGGTGAGTATTATGATAAAAGTGGCAGCGTTCCTAAAAGTTTGAGAGGAATTATTGGTTCAGACTTTAAATTCAATTTGTCAGAAACGAACAATAATTATGAAGAGGTTGGGAATTTTTCTGGATCATTCACATCTAATTCCACGATTTCAGGTAAATGGACAGACAAAGTAGGAAAACAAACAATTTCATTTAATCTTTCTGAAAAGACAGACAGTGTTGTTCAAATAACATATGAAAAAAGACAAAGTAAAAATTGTAAGTATGCTGAAAAGAATAAAAAGAAACTTACTGAGGATGCAATGTCATGGGATACACTCTGTACAACAATAGACTTAGATTTGTTAACAGTAAAATTACCATCCTCTGAAGCCTCAAAAAAAGTAAATGACACAATAATGAAAAGTTTGTGTTACCTAGGTATTTATGACGATCGCTATGCAACAATTGAAGAATTGATGAACTCAGTAAATTCAATTGAGGATGGCACTGGTTTTGAACTTTCAATAGGTGTTTACTTGGTTACAAATGACAACAATATAATTTGTATTAATATTGGTGAGTCATTTTATGATTTTGGGGCAGCACACGCGCAAAGTGTCGGCAATTCATATAACTTTGATATACGAACAGGTGATATAATTACACTCGATGACATTTTAGTTCAAAACTATGCAGAAACTTTGAATAAAATTGGTGAAAGTATATTCATAGAAACCTATGGCTCCGAAGGCTGGCAATTTGAACAAGGTAGTTTCGAACTTACCAGAGATTTTGCAATAACACCTGGTGGCCTATTATTTTCATACGACCAATCTGAAATTGGAGTTTATGCTGCTGGTGCTCCAGAAGTTTTTATTCCATACAAAGACATTAATAATTTAATCAAACCAAATGGACTGCTCAAAGCATGGCGAAAATAAATCAGCTAATTATATTGGCCATTATAAGTGCAAAAAAAGGAACACGCCTCAAGCGTGCTCCTAATTCCTCTACAGGCTAGATTTAATCTCTACCTTTTCCTGAGGGTTTTCCTCTTTTGCTTGGCCCAATAGAATCGCAATGCTTTTATGTGACCTATTTTGCTTTATTATGTGGCAATTAATTGCTTCTTGTAATTTAATACCCAATCTTTGGAATACTCTCTTCCGCAGTACACTGCTTTTGCCTCTATTTTCAATAAAAAATCTAAACATTTAAGAATATCATCTTTATTTTGATTGCCCTCATTAACTGTCCCGATTTCATTCAACTCTTTGAGATTGTATAGTGTTTCATCATTTACTACATATCCAAGGGGTGTGCAGGTGTCATCATCAAGATCATTTACATCCATTTTACGATTGTATATCAGATATTCCAACAACTCCAGATAGCAGCATTTTGCAGCTTCATGCAAAATAGTAGCCCCGGGCATTGCTGTATCTATGGTTTTATATGCAATGTTGAAGCCTTCAAGCTCAGCTTTGAGCAACGAATCAACATCTTTAACCGAACCAAATAATTTGAGCATTTTAATGTCTTTTATTTTCATGGTATTTTTGTTTTTTTGTGATAAGGTAATTTTCATTAAACTTTTTTTGCCAAGGTAGATTTAGTTAAGGATGATCACCAATTTATTGCAATAAAAATAGATAGAGCATCTAATTTTATTCGGATTTATAGTGTTTTGTCAAATGTGAATCGTGTATCAAATGCAATCCATTTAGAATTAAGGCAATTTTTTCAGCTGAAAATTACTAAAGGTCAAAATAATCATCCTTAAGGGTCGGATTCTTGTATATTTCTATCCAACCCTCACGGTTATAAACAGCCTCTATGAACAAATAAACATACGATATGGTAAATATGAAATTAAAATAATAAATTACACTTTTTGAATCTCCGATTTTAACACTCAAATAATTTATTAAAAACACAAATGCATATGCAATAGCGTTAAGGGACCAGTTTCTTATTTGTTTCCTAATTTTTGGTTTTGTTTCCATAGTTCCGATATTAAGTGAATATTCCTTTTTTTACTTTCTAATTATTGGAAAAACAAAGCGCAACTTACAATACATCATTGGCTATAACTATTTTATAAACTGAAGTCTCTTTACGATGTATTTGAAAAAAAGTTTTTTTTCATCTCTTAAAGTAAAAGTGCAAAAAAAAGAAATCGCTCTGTAGCGTAATGATATCAATGCTTTTAAACATTTTAATGCAAAAAAACAATGAAATCATTTGGCAGCATTCTCTATTCATAAGTGTTTGAATTTATAGATATTGACGTTTTCGCTATGATCAGGTGGTTCTTTTGTATCAAGATTAAAGAACAAGAAATTTTTAAGGAAAATGGTCTACATTTAAATACCTCATGGCCTGGTGGACAAATTATTGCAAATTAATTAGATGGAATACATTAAGTTACATAATTTTTGAGTAAATTTATACATTCAACAAATTTCTAAAAGATGATAATTCCATTTAGCGCGAAACAATCTGTACACTTAAATTTAATAGGTTTTGAATCTCCAGAAACCGCTAACTATAAAACCGACCTTAATTGGCTTATGGTGCAGCTTAAGGTCGAATGTAATAAAGGGAGATGGGAGGTTATTGATTCATTCTTGACAATCAATGAAGTTCAAGAAATAATTGGTTGGTTTGATAAGCTGAGCTTAGGGCAAGAGCCCCAATATAGATTTTTAACATTTATTGAACCAAACATTTCATTTAAGCTACTGAATGAACCTTACGAAAAAAATAAAGCCATTAGAATAAAATTTGACTTAGAATGCAGACCCAAAAAAGCAAAAAAGCAAAAGGAATATTATGTAGATATGTTCTCAGATGATGCTGCATTATTTGCTATTAAGAAAGGTTTTGAGGCAGAACTCGAAGCTCTTGCTAAAACAATGAATAATTTTTTTTAGTGAGGTTTAATTTTAATGCAGTTTTCAAACTTTTTTATTCTTACGAAACGCAAAATGAAGGATGATAAGCAACGCAGTGGTAAATTAATTTGTAATGGCTTATTTAGAGTTTATGAACTATTTCGTCAATTCCTTGTCTAATGTCGATAGAGTAGTTGTTATAGTGCAATTAACTGGGTCGTATTGGCCGTATCGATAAAGTATTAGTAGTGTTTGAAGTCGAGAAATTTAACGGAATGTGACACTCTCCATAAAACATATTGAAAATACTTAAAAAAATCCTTCTAAATCTAAGCTTATGTTTTAACTTTACCAATAGTTTTGAATAATAAATTATGAGCTTTGTATGTAAAAATACCGATTGCATTGCCCCTGAGATTAAAAAGGGAAAAGTTTATCCCGTAGACATGGATTGTCCCTTTTGTGATAATCCGTTATCAGAAGTTTTATCTTTTAATGAAACTGATTTAAATCTAATCAATTCTTTACCCTACGTCATTGCCTATCCTCTCCAGCAAACTTTATTAGAAAAAAATGCACCACAACGGTTGAATTATTTTAGAGATACCTTTTTAAATTATCTTAAATATTTAGGATTGCTTACAGCCTCTGAGTTCTTCAACAGTCCTTTCAAAGAACGGAAGATTGTAGATTTATTTTCGCAAAATTTAGCACAGCCTTCTTTCGGATCTTGGAATGCATTTACTAGAGAATGTTTAACCTATTTAAAAACTCAAAACCATACTTTCTTCTGTCCCGATTTAGTGAAATATCACGAAACCGTTGAAACAGGAAAAAAAAGAAAAATGTATAAAGGAGAAATTGAAGTGGTTGATTCCTACAATGGTGGAGAAACCAGGTACATAAAGCAAGAAGATACCGGAATTGGAATGCTGATTAATTTTAGAAATCGTTATTTAGGTCATGGATTGACTTTGAATTCAATTACTTCAGAAAAGTTATGGAATGACTATTTCCCCATTTTTAGAACATTACTGGAGCAACTTACTTTTTGTGAGAAGTTTCCCATGTTGAAACAAGAATCAGGTGTTTATTACTCCCTACAAGGAATCGAAATAAAACCATTTGAAAACAAAATCAACATAGATTCAAATGTTTCAATCTATAGTAGTGATGCTAATACAAGCATGCCAATCATTCCATTTTTTATCATTCCTGGAGAATTAGCCATAGACCGCAATGAAAAACCAAATATCATGTCTTATGAGTCTAATAACGGCAAAACCATTACTTTTTTTAGTCCAGAAGGCATAACCAAACAAACCTCTGGCAAGCTGCTTGAACGACTTCAATTATTGTTACACGATAAACAAAAAGAAATTCCATTTACTCCTGAAACTTATACCAAAGATGTTTTTGCAGCACGAATAGCCGAAGAAAATCAATTGATGTTAAAATCATTGCTCAATGAAAAAAAAGTAATCGAAGGCATTTACCAGCATCGGGAAGAAATGGAAATAAAATTGCGCGAGTGGATTGGTGCGCGTGCGAATGTCTTTTTTATTGCTGCAGAGGCCGGAAGTGGTAAAACCAATTTGTTGGTTGAAATGCAACGGCAATATGCGGAACGCAATTTAATGAGTTTGTTTATTCGTGCATCACGCATGGAGAAAAAATCTTTGAAAGAGGAATTATGCTACCAGTTGAATATGGATTTCTCTTTGGACATAGCCCAATATATTTCATTGGCAGGAACGCAAGAAGATCCATTTTTTATTTTAATAGATGGTTTAAATGAATCATCCTATGCGGAAAACATATGGCAAGAAATTCTTGAAATTTCTAAAGTCTTTGAACCAGGAAGTCTTAAGTTTATTATTACTAGCAGAGCCAATACAAAAATAGATATAGACCGCTACGTTCTTTCTGAGAACCAATTGCAATACATTTATGGTGAAAACAAAGACCATGTAAAAAGTTTAAGTGGGTTTGCCTTTTGGTTAACGCCATTAGACATGAAGGAAATGGAGAGTGCTTGGGGAAGTTATGTTGCTAATGATAGAAATAGATTTAAACCTTTATTTTCCTTTAATGACATTGCCACTTTTGATAGAGGATTGTATCTGCAAATTAACAACCCATTGATTCTGCGGATATTCTTAGAAACATATAAAGGCAAAAACCTACCTAAAAAAGGAACTAAACACCTGCACGTTTGGAAAGATTGGTTTGCAACCTTCTCCAATGAAGAACAAAATTTTATGAACTTGTTAGCGGATGTTGTTTGGGAATCAGGCGAAAATGAATTGTTGTTAGATGATGTATTGAACAATAAAAACCTACAATCTTATTTTCTAAATGATAATTCAAGTGCTCCTTATTTACGCTTATTGACTTTAGGTTGGATAAGTAGATACGTAAAAGATTTAACTGTATATGTTAGTTTCACCTTAGAAGGACTTTTATTGTATTTATTAGGCACAAAATTAAACCAACAAAATTCTACACTCACCTCTGATGGAATAGGTGAAATTCTAAATAACGGAACCAAACTACAAAAATCGGCCATTGAATCTTTTTTGTGTGAACAAGCCTTAGAAGGGAAAATAGGTTTGATTGCAAAATTAATTGATGAAGGAGAAGAAAAGTTAGAATTGTGTGTAACACCTCTGTTGTATTTTTTGAAATCTCAAGGGGTTGATACTACAGTTGAAAAGTTGTTAGAGAATCCAACGAAGAATGATTGGATAATATTAGAATTCTTACGGGCGGAAATCAAGAAAAATGATTTACATGATATAGTGACACAATTTGACAATAAAATCCTTTCATCAGATATTAAAGAATCAATCAATCAAGATTTTCTGAGAATTTCCTGTCATGAGTCCTTAAATTCAAATGACAGACTTGTTGAATTAAATACAGTTATAACTAAAAAATCATTTGAAGAATATTCTCGTGAAAACAAATTTAAATTTCTAACACTAATTATTGAACAATTAGCAGAAATCGATTCGCGAACTGCAATTAAACTTTATGAAGAATACATTCAAAAAGATATTTCAAATATAAAATTGGACAATTATTCTAATTGTAAATTATATGAATATGTTGGAGATGCTTACTATTTAATTTCTGGTGGAATAAAAAATGCAGAAGATATTTTTACTAAAGGATTAAATTTAATTAAGGATAAAACAGGATGGGATTTTGAAAAACAAAAATTAAGTTTTCAAAATAGTGTTGCGTGTTGTAAATTAGAAAAAAGGGAATACATTGAGTCTGAAAAACTATTTCAAGAATTAATAATAAAAACAAAGAAACTTCTTGGCACACATAACCTTTTTTTTATTCAAGTTAATTCAAATTATGCTGAATTAATGAGGCTATTGAACAGATTTGATAAATCAAACGAAATATTAAATCAAAGTTTAGACATTGCACTAAATATTTTACCAATAAATCACATCGGTTTTAGTAATATTTATACTAGTCTTGGTTGGAATTACATAGCGCAAACTCAATTTGAAGAAGCTATTGATTGCTTTAAAAAATGTATAGAGTTATCCTTAAAAAAGTATGGCGAGAATAATCAGTATTTGAAAAATGCGTATAACAATTTAGGTGTTGCTTACCATCATTTTAGAGAATTAAATGAAGCAATAAATTATTATTTGAAAGCTAACACTATATATAAATCTATAAATGGAATTGGAAGTGCAGTTACTATCGCTAATATAGGTTCAATATACCATGAACAGGAAGAATTTGAAAAAGCATTAATATACTTACAGGAATCGAATAAATTAGAATCAAATAACTCATTAACATTGCGAAAAATTGGACTTGTTTACTTTGCCAAGAATGAAATTGAGAGTGCATTAAATTTTTTTAATCAAAGTGAAAAAATATTATTGGCAATACAAAATGACTCTGCCAAATTAGAACTAGCATATTTATATTCAAATTATGCTTCAATTTATGAAAAACTTAATGATTTTAATAAGTGTATAGAATATTGTAACAAAGCTCTTGATATTTATTTAAGTGTTTTTGATTCATCACATGAATATGTTAATTCAATCATCTACAATCTGGGAAGATATTATTATTTAAATAGTGATTTTGAAAATGCTATAATTAACTATCAGAAAATACTCTTTATTCAATTAAAAAATTTAGGTGCAGATAATGAGGATGTGGCAACTTCAAATTTTAACATTGGAAATTGTTACATAGCTTTATATAATTATCATGAAGCATTAGAATATTATCAAAGAGCATATACAATTTTAAAAAAAGGAGGAATTGCATTTCAAATAGCTCAGTGCTATGAAGCATTAAATGAACTGAAGAATGCTTTAGATTATTTTATTCAATCTGCAGAAATAAGAAAAGATGATGTTGGTATAAAAGATAAAGCTAAACAAGAGTCGATAGCAAATGCGCTGAGGCTTTCAAAGGAGTTGGGCAAAGAGAGTGAGATTCCAGGATGGATGGGGTGCAAATTAATATAAAAAGTTAAATTATGACTTGCGAAATAATATACAATAATAATGTAGTTACAATTACTTTAGGAAATAGAAGATTTGAAAATAATATTTCAGATTATCTAACGATAAGAAATTTAGAATATTTAGATAAATGTTGTGATTTATTTCTTCATTTATCTGAGAAGGATATCATTATTGAAAAAGAACTGTATTTTGAATTGGCAATTTTAATAAAAAACGAAGCCCCTCAAAATAGTATTAATTGGGTAAATACCTTCATCGCAATTGAAAAGGAAAACTACGCAGAAGTTTTACGTTCAAAAGATGATGATGAAAGCGAAATTAGTGTCTTTGATAACATTGAAAAAGCAATTCATTATAATGATGAAATTCAATCAGAAATGTCCAGCAGTGAAATTAGAAAAGCGATGAGAGAAGGGGTGGAAAATGAATTAAAAAGAAGGGAAATTATTTAAACACACACAAATTTATTTATAGCCTCTTTATCGCCTCTTTTCAAGCTCCCAAATCAATTCTTTTCTTGAACCAAATTATATTTAAAAGTGTACTTTATTTTCCAATATTTATTATAGGTACATTTTTAAAGTTTGGATTGCTCCAATCATTAAACAATAAAACGCCTAAGGAATACAGACGAATGGAATAAAAATTCTATTTTTGAATGGCACTAATTGAGGGGAAGCTTACATATTGCTTTAATATTTTCTTTTAAAGATACAATGGTCAATTTTTTATAATCTGAATTTATTGTCATTTGGCTTCTGTTTTTTTAATTTATCCGTGTTATTTTATTATTATGTAAGCTAAAATATTACAAAGGAAAGTGTTAATCTAAAAAACCTAAAAACATTTCTACAATCTGTAATGTTAGAGTGGTTTTACCATAAATCCTCTCAAACACAAAACACAGCATACAAAGGTATCGTATACACATTCCCTTCAAACCCGAAATTTTTTGCGGATACTTTATACCCAAACTCAGGCTGGTAACGCTTTAAAAATAGGGATAAGCTTTTGGCTTTTACATTTTCTGATGATTTTACTTCAATAGGAATAATTTGTCCCTGTTTGTTTTGGATGATAAAATCAACTTCGGCTTTTCCTTCAGATTCCCAATAATAAGGTTCATATCCGTTGGTTTTAAGTGCTGTCGCTACATAGTTTTCGGCAATAACGCCTTTAATTCCAATTATATCAAAGGGCTGAATAAAAAGACTTTGATTATTTAATCCCAATTTGGAGCAAAGCAACCCTGTATCGGATAAATACACTTTAAAATAATCGGGGGAGGCAAAAGCAATTAAAGGTACATGTGGCGGATGGCATTTTTGCACTTTTACAATCAAACCAGATGATTTAAGCCAATCCAGTGGAGCTTCATAGTTACTTGCCCTTCCGCCAGATTTAATGAGTTTGTATTGGAACTTTCGGTTTTCTTTGGCTAATTGAGAAGGGATACTGTTGTAAGTGGCCATTATTTTTACGGTTTCCATAGGATTGGCGTACTTTGCCATATCCGAAATATAGGAATCCAAAATGTTTTTCTGCAAGGATATTACAAAATTGAAGTCTTTGTTTTTTAGGTATTCGTTTACAACCTGCGGCATCCCACCTAACGAAATGTACAGCCTGAATAACTCCATAAAATGGGCATGCAAAGGGCATTCTTTTCTATTGTTGAAACAGTCTTTAATTATCGCAACGGCTTCTTTTTTGTCCATTGCCCATAAAAACTCTTCAAAGTCCATGGGGTATAAATGTTCAATTTGTACCTTTCCTACAGGAAATGAATATTGTTCTCGGTTTATGGCAACACCCAATAAACTGCCAGCAGCCACCACCGCATATGTTGGGGCTTGCTCGGCAAAATATTTTAAGGAAGTAAGTGCCCTTTCACACGTTTGTACTTCATCAAAAACCAACAGAGTTTTTTCTTCAAATATGGATTGGCCGGCAATTAATTGAAGTTGTGGTAACAACTGCTTGGGGCTGATGTCACCGGCAAAAACTTTCTGTAATTCGGTATTGTTTTCAAAGTTTAAATACACAACATTTTGAAAATCTGATTTTCCGAATTGCAGCAGCGTATAGGTTTTGCCTACCTGTCTTGCACCATGCAAAAGTAAAGGAAGCCGGCTCTTTGATGCTTTCCATTCTTTTAATAGTTTTGCTATTTTTCGTTCCATTTAATGTAATTATGAATCACTTATTCGTTCTTAAAAATGTAAATATAATACACTATTGGCAATTTAAAAAATATTAATCTTAAAATAATACCAATTTTATTTATTAAATAGCCCAAAGCTGTTTAATAAATTTACAATGGTTAATGCCGATACAACTTGAAACTAGCACAACAAGGCTTGGCCGCAATTGGACTAAATTGAAAGTGTAATAGGTATAATAAAGCAAAACTCATTTAAAATCCTACTTTAAGACTTAATAGAAAAAGAAATAGTATGCATTAACGATTTTAATGAAATTGCAACTTGTTCTTGATATTTACGACAGAATTTATTCAAATGACTCTTTTGCTTGCATAGAATTCCTTATTTTTACCAACTATATAAAATAAATTATAAAATTCATGGAAATATACGCACGAAAAGAAACCAAAGAAAACACCTTTGAAGTGTTAGGTTCAGATGGAAGCACATTAAAAAACCATAATGGGAAGCCTTATCCTATTTTATCTGAAAATATTTCGCGCAATTTAATTAGAGACTTAAATCATATTTGTGAAAAGTATTATAAAACTGATGAAAACGATCAAAGTAAAGATGAGATTTTATTCAATAATGTGTTAGCAAGATTATCGGGAGAAGAACTGCGCGAAAGTTTTGCTTACTGCCTCTTATCCACCTTAATGGAATATGAGGAACATCAAATGGATTTGGAGCTTGAGTTTGAAGATCAAATGCAATGGGACAGACTTTTTCGGCTAAACGTATCAAGCGATACAGGTAGTTTAGAACTAAATAAAACTCAAAAAGCAAGAGACTTTTTTAATGAAAAATGGAAAAACTTCGGACTAAATTACTACCAAAGTTTGGAAGAAATGCATGAAAATGAAGTTGAATTTATTTCAGATGAAATAATACAAGATATACAGCCTTTAGTAGATTCTATGGGTATTTCAAAACGATTAGCAGTAAACATACTTTACAATTTTTTTGAATACTTCAGCATCACAATTCCTATATTATGGGTAAATGGAAAAATTACTGATGAGGATTTTATTTCATCCTATTGGGCATTAGAATTTGGCGTTGATATTTTCGAAATGGAAGAAGAAGATTACGAACAGCCGAGATTCCTTATGAACCGTCTTCTTCATTTAAAAACAATTTTATGGGGTTACGATTGGAAAGACCAAAGCTTGCCTTGTGTCAATTTGTAAGAATTTCAACAATTTTATTGATAAAATGGGATGTTATTGATATTGATACCAATTTAGATTAGCGAATAATTTAGACTTTATAAAGTCTAAAATTTGCATTTTACATTTTTTAATAGCCAAAAATAATCATACACTTGTATTCAACAAAATAATAACATTGTTGATATATCACCTGGACAATTATACTTAAAAGGTATTTGGGTTTGAAATTTATTTAGCTGCAAACATTAAAAATCGATAACAATGACAACGAAACAGTTTTTTACAATCTTGGCAGCAGTAAGTTGTATTGCAATGCTTGCTTGCGGACAGTCGAATGATAAGCAGAATAATTCAGTTAATAACCCTGTTGGCATACAAGGCACTTCAAATAAATTTGCAGACAACATTCCCAAACCAACAGGCTATGTCAACGACTATGAAAAAATCTTCTCCGAAAACCAAGAAATAACATTAGACTCTTTAATAAAAGCAGTTCAGAAACAGACAACTATTGAAATTGCAATCGTAACACTTGATAGTTCTCAAACAACTGCTGAAGCGTTTGACGATTTGATGTTAAAAATTGCACAGCAATGGGGTGTTGGAAAAAAGGACAAGGACAATGGTATTCTAATTGGATTATCTTCATCATTGCGGAAAATTAGAATACAAAATGGTTATGGCATTGAAAAAGTGTTATCAAATGAAGAAACAAAAAAAATTATAGACACTTACTTGATACCACAATTTAAAAAGGGTAACTACTTTGAGGGGACAAGACAAGGTATTCTTGCGCTTACTGACAAATTAAAATAATAAAAACTTAACAGCGCATTAACAATAGACGGGGTTTGGTTTGCCGCAGACAGTTTTGTGGAAACGAGAGTTTTCGGCTACGCTTGAACATTAATAGTAAAAAGCCCGCCCATCCTAAATCTACAAAATGTTAAAGGAACTACCCTAATTAAAATCTTAAAATTATGAAGATACATACAGAGATTTATGAAAAAATAAGTGACCTTAATAAATATATTAATTCAAATAGTCAAGATATTACCAATAATCCAATTGAAGATTTTAAAAAGTTAAAATATAAATATTCAGAAAAAGGTATTTGTGATAAATTAGGAATAAATGCTCCATTGTTTTTTGAATTAGAATCAAGTTTTAAATTCTATGAAAAAAACAAAGATGAAACAGGTAATGTTTATCAAATAGCCTTGTTGCGAGTAATCATTTTATTAGGTATAGTTGGTAATAATATTAATTTAGATTTAGATGTTAAAATTATTACCTTAAAATCCAATGAATCAATTGCTCTTAAACAAACCCGTGCATTTGAATTAATAATAAGATCTTTAGTAACAGAACACAATGGAGGTAGACAAGGGATTCTTGAAAAGCTTAAAGAGTTATTTAAATCAGAAATTATTCAAAATTGGTTAAAAAATGCAGATGATACAGGAATATTAAGTGGCACATCTTTTAATGAACTTTCGGCTCTCTTTTTAGATAAAAAGTTTTTCACATCGTACGATAATGTTTTTGATCAGAATGAAGGGTTAAGTTATGCAAAAAACAAAATTAATTCTCTCAGATTTTTTTTAAATGATATCCGAATAGTAAGAAATAACATCGCCCACAATAAAAAAGTGTCAGACGCTCAAATTGAATTGCTTAACTTATACTATGGTGAAATTATATCTAGAATACAAATCGCACACGATAACGGCAGGACAATTGTTAATCCATCAATTTATTATAATGTAGATGAAAAAACGCTCCAAACATACCTTTCAAATATTAAGGTAGAATATGAAGCTGTAAAATTGGACATCGCAGAATTAAAAACGTTAAGCACTGAATTAAAAAAACACACTCGATTAAACACGAAACTAATATTTACAACTTTTTTATTAATTGCCTCAATAAGTATTTCACTGTTTTTTTTTAGAAAGGATTTAGGTTTAGTTGCGGGAAGAGTTACTTCTGTCGAGAATAACCTAGATGACTTAAGTGAAGCGTTTAATAATTCAGAAAATATTTATTTTAGCAAACCATCAAATAGAGCCCAGTATTTGTCGAATGCTGTTGCAGATAGAAGAAAAGGCAATTATGCTAAAGCATTAATTAATTATGAATCATATTTTGCTTATGGAGATGAATATGTTGACCCTTATTTGGAGTATTTAAATATATTAGAATTACCTGGATATGAAAAAAATAAAAAACAGTTTTTAGAGAGAATAAAAAATAGCGGCCGGTTAATAGAAAATATTTGCGAGATATTGTTAATAAATAATCCAGAAATACAAGTAGATAGCTTTAGAGGGCTAATGATGGTAAATAAGGACAATAATTTAGTGAAATATTTTTATATTCGATCAATCATCAAATCTGATAAATTAAATTCCTCCAGTAATAAAATAACCTGCGAAAAGATAGTTAAGTATAAAATGATCAATGATGAATTATTAGTATTAAAAAAAGATACTGTATTTTTAAATCTATTCATTGATAAAGTTAGTATTCGTTCAACTATTGAAGAATATAATAATTTCTCTCGTAAATGGGCAGAAACAATTGAAGAAACTATTGCCACGTTTAAAAATCAAGGCTTGGAGATTGGAAGTGTCCTTTTTAGTTTGAAACAACTATTTACTTGTTCTGATGAAGAACTTTCAACAATTGTGGCTAAGTATTATGATAAAGAGAAAGCAGTTGTAAATAAATCGAATTTATCTGATAAATATTATCGTTTTCACGAGGGAAAGTTAGACGAAAAAGAATACATTGAATTTGCAAAAAAAAATGAATTAAAGTGGATTAATGAAACCTATAACTTAAATAGTGTTTCAAGTTATCAAGTATTGAAAAATAATATCGTTGCGAACTTTAATGGTGTGCCTGTTGATTTTAAAATTATTAATGACAATACAATAGAGTATAATGATGGGAATCAAAAGTATATCTATAAAAGGAAGTAAACATCCCTTTACATTATACGTTATCGGATATTTTTATGCTACTACAGGTCAAATTTTTATTGGAATAATAAAAAAAATAAAATATAAAATAAAAGCTAAGACAAAACGAATGTTACCCTATTATTTAATTTAATTACTTTTATAAAATAAATCATTCAGAATTAATAAAAAAAAAGCACTTATGGAAAAATATTATGGAGAGTTGGCGCATTATATTGATGAGTTTTTCTTATCCGAAGAAAAATACAGAGATCATTCATACTTATCTAATATACGTATTAGTACAGAGTATATGTTAGCCATTTTGTTTAAACAACAGCACATATCCTTCAAGTTGGAAAGTAATAAAATGACAATTAGTGATTATATCACTCATTTAGGACATAACACCTCATTTATTGAACAAAACGAAATTGAAATTTTAAATGTAATTCAAACGTGTACTAACTTTGCTGTGCATGGTAAAACAGGTATGTTTGCCAACGCCAAGTGGCGAAAGGCTTGTGTGCTTCCTGCATTTTACGAATTTGCTAAATATTTTGCAGAGAAATCAGATAATATTCCAGATTCCCTAATGGAAAAATTGTTATTGCTCCCTGAAAAAATTGAAAGTGCAATAATGGAATCTTCAAATATTAAAGAAAATCAATCAAGCAAAATTGAAGAAATTGAAAGTATTTCTATTGCCTCTAAGTCAATTAGTATTCAATTGGTAATTAAGGAAATAGAAGGTATAATTTCGGATAAAGTTTCCTATATTAAAGGAAATCACTATGAGTCATCAAAATATGCATTTACGTTTGTAACTATTGGAAATGACCGCCATTGGTTAAATATACCTGTAGATAAAGTTTCTTTAATGGCAAATGGAGAAAAAGTAGCATTTGTTATTATTTTAGATGCGAGCTACGGAAGAGTAATTATACCACTAAAGGAAGGAAGTCACGAAAATATAAATAATGAAAGTTTTTTTGAATTTCTATCCAGAAA
>CAMBZU010000005.1 GCA_945872355.1 Chitinophaga pinensis | reverse complement strand
TTGGATTGATAAACCATTTGAGGAGCACGATGACCCTCCTCAAGAATTTTTACAAGGGGTTCTTTTTTAAAAAAGACGAAGGACAAACAAAACATTCAATGAAATCAGTAGTTTTGTTTTGTAAAAAAATCGTTTAGGACGCTATTGATACAATATAATAAATTATACCGCCCATTAAGCCTGAAACAGGTATTGTTAACACCCATGCCCAAAGTAAATTTACAGTAATACCCCAGCGCACGGCAGATGCTCTTTTAGTGATTCCTACCCCAATAATTGCGCCCGTGATTGTATGTGTTGTAGATACTGGTATCCCTAATTGTGATACTGTAAACAAGGTTAAAGCGCCAGCAGTTTCAGCACAAACACCTTCTAATGGAGTAACTTTGGTAATTTTAGTACCCATGGTTTTTACAATACGCCAACCACCAAGTAGGGTGCCTAATCCAATAGCAAAATAACATGAGATAGCTATCCAAAAAGGCATAGAGTCTGAATGTACTTTTGTTTTTATTTTATATCCTTCTTTAAGTTTATCATTATCAACAAAATCACTAAACACTGCTGCATTTGCGTATGCTACATTTAACTTCTTTTTATCGAAAATAAGTTCATCATTATCTGTATCAAAAATTTTATCTCCTTTAGTGTAAACCATTAAATTTTGATCCTTACTATTATGCGGTTTGAATTTCTGATTGATGCCTTCACTATTTTTGTATTCAATTTGCATTATTTCTGATACTTTAAGAAAGCTTGGATAATTACCTTCAATTTTTCCTTCTCTATATTGATTTCCAAATACCATACACGCCGCACAAATAATTCCCATTACTTTTTGCGAATCAGCGCCACCATGACCAAGTGAAAATGCTGCTGAAGATACCAATTGTAGTTTTTTATACATGGCATTTTCGCGACCAGCTGATTCCTTTTTTGATTGAATAAAATAGTACCAAATATAAGTAAGTACAAAGATGGCTAACACAGTGGTAAGAATCCAAAGCATTATTGGTTTCATATCCATATACTTAATCATATACTGCATAAGCAAATAGGTAATTCCTGACAAGCCAATTATGATTGCCATTTTTGAAATTCTGTTTCTAGAAATAGTAACTAGCGCAATAATTATGGCAATGATACCCCCAATGAGTGGTGCTAAAAAAATGAACAATATTACTTTTAAAATTTCTCCAGATTCAATAACTGAAAAACCTGCGTGTGCAATTGCAGCACCTGCAAAACCTCCAATTAAAGTATGCGATGACGAAGAAGGAATTCCAAACCACCAAGTAAGTAAATTCCATACTGTGGCGGCAATTAAACCAGCTAATATCACATATAAATCAATAAAGTTATTGTCAACAGTTTTAGCTACTGTATTTCCAACACTCATATCAAAAACCCAAAAAGCGGCCACGTTAAAGGCTGCAGCCCATAGCACAGCTTGAAAAGGAGAAAGTACTTTTGTAGAAACTACCGTAGCAATTGAATTGGCAGCATCATGAAAACCATTGATAAAATCAAATATCAATGCTAAAGCTATAATTACTAAAAGTAACTGCATGAAAATCTATGAATATTTAACTATGATTGACTCTAATACATTTGCTGCATCCTCACACTTGTCGGTTGCCGTTTCTAAATTTTGTAAAATTTCTTTTACTCTAATTAACTCTATGGCATCTTTTTCTTCATCAAATAGTTTAGCTACAGCAGTATCAAAAACATCATCAGCTAAATTTTCTATGCTATTAATTTTCACACAAATTTCTTTTACCTTCTCAATATTTTTTAAATCCTTGAGCGCAATAATGCCATGATGCAATTGCTCGTTTCCTTGCAAGATTAACTCAGCTAAATCAACCATTGCCTTTGAAGGCTGCTTTAAATTATACAACTGTATTCTTTTTGCCGAACCATGAATAAAGTCTAAAATGTCATCTACAACAGCAGCCAAATTATGAATGTCTTCTCTATCGAAAGGCGTAATAAATGATGAACTTAATTCGTGAAAAATATCATGCGTAATTTGATCACCTTTGTGCTCTAATTGCTCTATTTCTTTAATGTAGGCATCTCTTTCTACAATATCTTTTGTTTTAAGCGCTTTAATCAAAATTTTAGAAACATCTAACAAATTGGCTGATGCTTTTTCAAAGAGCGGAAAAAACTTCTTGTCCTTTGGTGAAAATAGTTGTAAAATGTAATCAAATTTCATAGGATTTTTTTCTTAGATATGTAGCAAAAGTAGATTTTTCTAAGACAGTATAAGGCGCTTAACGATTCCTTAACATTGAAATGACGTAGCCTTAATATAGCGCAAAATTGCTCAATAAGTAGGTAATATTTACATAACTTATTAGGCAAATCAATTCAACCAAAATTCAGCAATGATTAATGTAGCTTTACACATCAATCAATAAGCAGCAAAAACAAGCACTAACAGGGGAATTGAGTGGCATTATTCCTAAAAAACATAGCCTACAAATAAAAAAATATATTTATATCAATATTTTTTAAAACTTTGTAACCTATAAATATGATTAACGATGAAAACCAAACACTTCTTTTTAATACTTTTTGGAATTACCCTTTTTAATTTATCGGATGTAGTGGCTCAAAAGAAAAGTCGTTGGTCAGATACACTTGATTACGCTGCTGCAAAAGGTAAAAAAGTTGTTTTATGTGGCGATGAAAATTTTTATACTGAAGTTGAGCAAGCACCTTTTGTTAAAGAGGCTGCAAAAAAAGTAACATTAAAAGAAGTATTGCAACAAAAATTAGACGCAGAACCAGCAATAGAAGGCACTGCCACTGTTGTGGTTGAAATTATAGTCAATTGCAAAGGCGCGGTTGGAAGTTTAAAATTAATTAAATATGGTGATACAGAAAATGCCGCAGAACTCGCTTTAGTAAATGCTATTAATCATGCTATTAATCAATTACCCGATTTTTTACCTGGTAAAAATGAAGGCAGGGCAGTGAATTACAAAGCCGACAAATTAAAATTTAAAACCGCCAACGGTAAAATTACATTCAACTAACATAATAAAGCAATCTTAGAGTTATTACGCCACTATGCAATACGACCCCATCAAAAGAACATTAGGTAATTTTTTTAATCAATCACCTTTTTTACGAAAACTATTTTATCGCTTACTCGATTTATTATTGTTGCGCTCATGGCACATACATCTTGAACTAAAAAAATGGATAAAAGGAGCCCCTTCAAATCCTAAAATTTTGGATGCCGGTATGGGCTTTGGACAATATACTTACTTTATGGCCAAACACATTAAAAATGCCGAAATATTGGCTGTTGATGTGAAGGAAGAACAAATTTCAGATTGTAAAAATTTCTTTCAACAAATCAATTATAAAAATGTACAATTTCAAATTGCCGATTTAACTAAGTTTACCACCGCACCTCAATATGATTTAGTGCTTTGTGTTGATGTAATGGAGCATATTTTAGAAGATGTAACAGTGTTTAAAAACTATGTTGCTTCTATGAGCAAAGGTGGTATGTTGCTTATTTCAACGCCATCTGACCAAGGTGGAAGTGATGTTCATGATGATGGTGAAAGTTCATTTATTGAAGAACATGTGCGCGATGGTTACAACATTAAAGAGATAGAAACTAAACTTTTACAAAGTGGTTTTTCTAAGGTTGAAGCACGTTATTCTTATGGAAGTCCGGGTAAAATAGCATGGCGTTTAAGCATGAAGTATCCCATTTTAATGCTTGGTTTTTCAAAGTTATTTTTTGTGATTTTACCGTTTTACTTTTTGCTTGTTTACCCTTTTGCCTTTGTTTTAAACTACTTAGATACTACCACTAATCATGCAACTGGCACAGGTCTAATTGTAAAAGCATGGAAATAAATTCACGCTTAAGTAAAAGCTTTTGAGATTTTTTGCACTCTATATTGCAGGTAGATATATTAGATCTAAAAAATCTCAAAATGCTATCAATGTAATGTCAATTATTGCCACTGCAGGTGTCTTTGTAGGCGCTGCTGCCTTGGTTATTGTGCTTTCTGTTTTTAATGGTTTCGAATCTTTAGTAACAAATTTATATAACACTTTTGATGCCGATTATGTGATAACGGCAAAAACAGGTAAGACATTTGTTCCTGATCCTTTGCATATGCAACAAATTGCAAAATTCAAAGAAGTTGCATTAGTGAGCGAGGTTTTAGAAGAAAATGTATTGTTAAAAAATGGCGATAAACAATATTTTGCAACCATAAAAGGTGTTTCTCCAAAAATACAAAAACTACAAAACTTACAAAACTTAATTGTTGATGGCTCTTTTAAATTAGAAGCTGCCGGTTTACCATACGCATGTTTAGGTCAAGGCGTAGCTATTGGTTTAAGTCTTTCTTCGAGCAACAGTTTATACCCGCTTACTGTTTATGTTCCTAACCGATTGAGCAAACCAGATTTGGTAAATACGGCCAATGCCTTTAAAATTTTAAATATTAATGTAAGCGGTGTGTTTAGTGTACAGCAAGATGTTGACTCAAAATATTTTTTAGTGCCAATTAGTTTTACGCGCGAGTTATTAAGCTATTACAAAGAAGTAAATGCGCTCGAAATATACCTGAAACCTGGCTTTTCGAATGCCAATTTACAAGAAATTATACAAGAAAAATTTGGTGAAAAATACGAAGTAAAAAACAAACAACAGCAGCACGAATTGCTTTATAAAATTATGAAATCAGAAAAATGGGCTGTGTTTTTTATACTTGTTTTTATTTTAATTGTGGCTTCTTTTAATGTAATTGGCTCACTTACCATGCTCATTATCGACAAGAAAAAAGACATTGCAATTCTTAAAAGCATGGGTGCTACCATGCAAACTATAAAAAACATTTTCCTTTTGCAAGGCATGCTCATTTCTGCTTATGGAGCTTTAGGCGGTATCATAACAGGTTTAATTATTTGTTTTATTCAAGAAAAATTTGGCCTCATTGGACTTGGCAACAGTGGAAGTTTTGTTGTTGATGCCTATCCAGTAAAAATTATTGCCTTAGATATTGTGTTTGTTTTTGCGACAGTATTGCTGATTGGTTTCATTGCCTCGTTAATTGCCTCAAGAAATATTTCTAAAATAGAAGATGCAGGGCTTGCTGCCACTATCAAACAAGAATAGGAAAGTTTCTTGTACCCTATTTTTGAATTTAAATAAGCTATTCAATTAATAAATTCCTACGCACTTTAAACTTTCATAATTTTCCTACTTTTGCACAAAAATTTTATAATTGATAACACTCACTGATACGCACGCTCATCTGTATGCCACCGAATTTGATGCAGATAGAAATGAAATGATAAAACGTGCCATTCAACTTGGTGTGAAGCGTTTTTTTCTCCCAAATATTGATGAAGAAAGTATCATTCCAATGTTGCAGTTGATGAAAGATTATCCCGATAAATGCTATGGTATGATGGGCTTACATCCATGTTCGGTTAAGGAAAATGTTGATGAACAATTGCAAAATATTGAACAAGCATTGAACATTCAAACATTTGTAGCCATTGGTGAAATTGGGATAGATTTATATTGGGATAAAACTTTTTTTGAACAACAGCAAATCGCGTTTAAAACACAATGTTTATGGGCATTAGAGCGCGACTTACCTATTGCCATACACTGCAGAAATGCAATGCAAGAAATTATTACAATATTGGAAGAATTAAAGGCAACAACAGGGTATAAAGACAAACTCTTTAAAGGTATTTTTCACTGCTTTTCAGGTAATAATGAAGAAGCTAAAAAACTCATTGAGTATGGTTTTTATTTAGGCATTGGAGGCGTTTTAACATACAAAAATTCAGGTTTAGATAAAGCTATTGAAGATATTGATTTAAAACATATTGTATTAGAAACAGATGCGCCCTATCTGGCACCTGTGCCGCATAGAGGTAAAAGAAATGAGAGTGCTTTTTTGCGTCATGTGGCCGAAAAATTAGCCGAATTAAAACAATGCAGCTTACTTCAAGTGGCTGAAATTACCACTCAAAATTCAATTCATATCTTTGGCGTGTGAAAACAAAAATCCTAATTATATATACTGGTGGTACCATTGGCATGGTGATGGACTTAAAAAGCAATACGCTCATTCCATTTGATTTTGAACACCTTTATAAGCAAGTACCGGAGCTCGAAAAATTTGACTTAGAATTATCGGTTAACTCATTCGAAGCCCCTATTGATTCTTCGGATATGACCATTGATGCATGGCAAAAAATGGCCACAATTATTCAAGAAAATTATCATTTATACGATGGATTTGTAATTTTACATGGCAGCGATACCATGGCTTATACTGCTTCTGCATTAAGTTTTATGCTCGAGAATTTAGCTAAGCCTGTTATCCTAACAGGTTCGCAATTGCCAATTGGAATGATTCGCACTGATGGTAAAGAAAACCTCATTACAGCCATTGAGATTGCTGGTGCAAAACACAATAATTTGCCAGTGATAAACGAAGTTGCCATCTATTTCGAATATAAATTGTACCGCGGCAACAGAACGCATAAATACAATGCCGAACATTTTGATGCCTTTAAATCGCCAAACTACCCTATATTGGCCGAGGCTGGAATAAAAATAGAATATAATCATGCTTCGTTGTTGCCTAAATCTAATGCTGATTTAATAGTTAGATTAAATATGGATGGCAATATTGGAGTGCTTAAATTATTTCCAGGCATTACTCCTGCAGTTGTGCAAAGCGTATTACAAAGTAAAGGGTTAAAAGCATTAATCATCGAAACCTTTGGGTCGGGCAATGGGCCTACCCAAGATTGGTTTATCAACGAAATTGAAGAAGCTATTAAAACCAGAAACCTCACAATTTTAAACGTTACACAATGTAATCAAGGTTCAGTTAATCAGGGGCGTTACGCAACCAGCAAGGGTTTGCTGAAAGCAGGTGTTATTGGTGGTAACGATATTACATTTGAAGCTGCCATCACAAAGCTTATGTATCTTTTTGGAAATTTAAATGATAAAAAAGAAATCGAAAAATACCTCCAACAAAGTTTGCGCGGCGAAATGTCTTCTTCTTTTTAATTAGTTAAAATAACTTTTATTCTTTATTCAGCATCTTGACTGATTTCTATTGGCTCATTTCAAACAGATTTCTAGTTATTGATATGTTGAATTTATTGCGTGAGCGCGAATAATTTTTCTCTCCAAAACAATCTTTATCAATCCACATATTTTTTATAAATTTGCAATCCTTAAAGCAAAACTATAAATCACTCAAAAATAAACACATGGCTTTTGATATTGAAATGATTAAAAAAGTGTACGCAGCATTGCCTTCAAAGGTAGAAGCAGCGCGCAAAATGACAGGTAAACCACTTACCCTTACCGAAAAAATATTATACACACATTTAGCCGAAGCTTTACCTAATGCGCCATTTACAAGAGGCAACTCTTATGTAGATTTTAACCCGGATAGAGTAGCTATGCAAGATGCGACTGCTCAAATGGCTTTATTACAGTTTATGCAAGCCGGTCGCCCTCAAGTGGCAGTGCCAAGTACTGTGCATTGCGATCATTTAATTCAAGCAAAAGAAGGAGCGGTGGCTGATTTGGCTACAGCTAATGATAAAAATAAAGAAGTATATGACTTTTTAGCTTCTGTATCTAACAAGTATGGCATTGGTTTTTGGAAACCAGGTGCTGGTATTATTCATCAAGTAGTTTTAGAAAATTATGCTTTCCCTGGTGGGATGATGATTGGTACCGACAGCCACACCGTAAATGCAGGAGGCTTAGGTATGATCGCTATCGGAGTTGGTGGTGCTGATGCTTGCGATGTAATGGCTGGTTTGCCTTGGGAACTCAAATTTCCTAAATTAATTGGTATTAAACTTACCGGTAAACTTAGTGGTTGGGCATCTGCAAAAGATGTAATTTTAAAAGTGGCTGGTATTTTAACTGTTAAAGGTGGTACCGATAAAATTGTAGAATATTTTGGTGAAGGTGCTGATTCATTGAGCTGCACAGGCAAAGGTACCATTTGTAATATGGGTGCAGAAATTGGTGCAACAACTTCAATTTTTTGTTATGACGAAAAAATGAGTACTTACTTGAAAGGCACAGATAGAGCTGATGTAGCACATTTAGCAGATGGCGTTGCTACCCATTTAAGAGGCGATGATGAAGTATACGCTAACCCAAGTCAATATTTTGATGAGGTTATTGAAATCAATCTATCTGAATTAGAGCCGCACATTAATGGTCCTTTTACCCCAGATTTATCATGGCCTTTGAGCAAATTTGCTGCTGCCGTTAAAGAAAATGGATGGCCTCAACAATTGTCAGTTGGCTTAATTGGCTCTTGTACTAACTCTTCTTACGAAGACATTTCTAGATCAGCTTCATTAGCTAAACAAGCGGTTGATAAAGGGTTAAAAGCAAAATCAGAATTTACCATTACGCCAGGTTCAGAACAAGTAAGATTTACAGTTGAACGCGATGGCTTTTTAAATACATTCGATCAAATGGGAGGTGTGGTTTTAGCCAATGCTTGTGGTCCTTGTATTGGACAGTGGGCGCGCCATGGTGCCGAAAAACAAGAAAAAAATTCAATCATCACTTCTTTCAATAGAAACTTTAGCAAGCGTGCTGATGGAAATCCAAATACACATTCATTTGTAGCATCTCCAGAAATAGTTACTGCGCTTGCCATTGCTGGCGATTTAACATTTAATCCTATTACCGATTTCTTAACAAACGATAAAGGCGAACAAGTAAAATTAGACGAGCCAACAGGGATGGAAATGCCTCCAAAAGGTTTTGCTGTAGAGGATGCTGGCTATCAGTCGCCTGCCGAAGATGGAAGTAAAGTGCAAGTTTTAGTTTCATCAACCAGTGATCGTTTGCAATTACTAGAGCCTTTCAAAGCTTGGGAAGGTGCTGATATTACTGGCTTAAAACTATTAATTAAAGCGAAAGGAAAATGCACTACTGACCACATTTCAATGGCTGGCCCATGGTTAAAATTCAGAGGTCACTTAGATAACATCAGTAACAATATGTTGATTGGTGCGGTAAATGCTTTCAACGACAAAACCGATAATGTAAAAAATCAATTAACAAGCGAATATGCTGCTGTTCCTGCTGTGCAAAGAGCTTATAAAGCACAAAATATTGGTTCAATTGTAGTTGGTGATGAAAATTACGGAGAAGGTTCTTCACGTGAGCATGCAGCTATGGAGCCACGTCACCTTGGCGTAAGAGCGGTGCTGGTAAAATCTTTTGCTCGTATTCATGAAACAAACCTTAAAAAACAAGGAATGTTAGCCTTAACCTTTGATAATAAAGAAGATTATAATAAAATTTTAGAAAACGACAGCATTGATATTGTTGGTTTAACTAGCTTCACAGCAGGTACATCTTTAACAATGGTGCTGAATCATAAAGACGGTTCAGTTGATCAAATAAAAGTAAATCATAGTTACAATGAAGGTCAAATAGCTTGGTTTAAGGCAGGTGGTGCTTTAAATATTATTAGAGCAAGTATAGCTTAATATTTAAATATTTTTTTTTGAAGCTGCCTGTATTATCGCTAATCAGGCAGCTTTTTATTTTATACTCATTCCATTGAAAAAAGTAGATGCAATTATTGTAGGTCAAGGTATAAGCGGCAGTTTGCTTAGCGCTGAATTGCTAAAAAACGGGAAAACTTGCTTGGTGATTGATGAAGAAAAAAAGGTGACATCCTCAAAAGTTTCTGCTGGCTTATATAACCCAATTGTATTTAAAAGAGTAGTTAAAAGTTGGCTCATTGATGAACTTTTACCAGTACTAAAAGAAAGCTATCAATACATGGAAGCATGCTGCAATCAAACCTTTCACACCAATAGGCAAATTGTAAAAGTATTTATCAGTGACGATGAAAAAGAGCAGTGGCTTAAAAAAACACAAGACGAAAATTATAACAACTACTTAGGAAAAGAAATTAGCTATCAAGATTTTGATGCCTGCATTAAACCTCATCACGGATTAGCTTTTGTGAATGAAGCTGGCAATGTTGATGTAAAGCTAATGCTTGAAGCATGGAGTAATTATTTAAAAACCAAACAAAGTTATCTTGCATCACAATTTTTATACAATGATTTGGAGCTCCTTCCCAATGGTGTAAAGTGGAAAGATTATGAAGCCGATTATGTTATTTTTTGCGAAGGCTACAATGCTATTAAAAATCCTTTTTTTTCTAACTTGCCCTTTGTTCCTGCCAAAGGAGAAGTGCTTACCGTAAAAATTAATCGCTTACAAACTGCCCAAAATGTGCTTAACAAAGGTGTATTTGTGCTGCCAATTGGCCAACATTTATTTAGGGTTGGCGCAACCTATGTTTGGGATAAAATTGATGAAGAAACTACCCCAAAAGGAGCAGAAGAATTAACACACAAACTCGAAAAACTTATTCAAACTGATTATAGTGTAGTTTTGCAAGAAGCAGGCATTAGGCCAAGTACAAAAGATAGAAGACCAATTTTAGGCAAACATGCTGAATTACCACAATTGGCAATTTTAAACGGAATGGGAACCAAGGCCGTTTTATTAGCACCATTCTTTGCTAAGCAACTCTTCGAACACCTCTTTTTTGGCAAAAACATACACCCAGAGGCGAGTATCAATAGAATTTAATAATTTCTTTTTTATATTTGGATACTGTTACTTAATGAACTTGAAAAAACACATCTATATTTTACTTCTTACATTGCTAAATAGCATGCCTTCATTTGCAGGAAGTATTACTATTGACAATGGATTAACATTTAAGCAAGTGAGCATTGACAGAGGACTTTCACAAAGTTCTGTGTCTACCATTATACAAGATCGATTTGGATTTGTTTGGCTTGGCACTAGCGATGGACTTAACATGTATGATGGCTATGAATTTATTATATATAAACACGAGCCTCTCAATAGAAATAGCATTTCTTCAAATAGTATTACATGTCTTTTAGAAGATATTGATGGCAACATTTGGATAGGTACTAAAGATGGCGGCTTAAACTTATTTAATAGGCAAACAAGAAAGTTTACAAGGTATTTAAAAGATAAAGATAATTTTAAAGGCCCTAACAGTGTTTATATTACTTGTTTATACCAAGCCGAAAATGGAAATATTTGGGTAGGCACCAAAGACGCCGGCATCAATGAGTTTGATATCAAAAAAAAAATATTTAAATCCTTCAAAAATAAATTCAAAGATGTTAACTCTTTAGGATCAAACAATATTAACTGCCTTTTACAAGATAGCAAAGGTAATTTATGGATAGCAACTGAAGGCGGGGGATTAAATAAATTTGACATGAATAGCGAGTCATTTAAAAAAGCCGCTAAAAACAATGAAACTGATACGAATTTTGGAACAGAATATATAAGAAGCTTAATTCAACTGAAAAACCAGTCAGCATCAATGCTGTTTGTTACCCACAATGCTGAAATTTATCAGATAGATCCAGAAAGTTTTCAATCAACAGCTTTGTTTTTAGCGGCTACTGAAAAAATGAAAAATTTAGATGCCGAGATATCTACAGCCATTATCGATAACAATAATAATTTATGGCTTGCCTCAATAAATCATGGTATTTTTATTATTGATATGAAAACAGGCGATTTAGGACAGCAATCGCATAGCCCTAAATTAAACAATACATTAAGCACAAACTTTGTTCGAACCATTTATCAGGGCGATAATGGTATTATTTATATTGGTACTGATGGAGGTGGTTTGCAAATATTTAATGAGCACTCCATAAAGTTTAAAAATTATCAAAGCAACCCTTTTGAAGCTGCCTCTATCAACGACAATGATATTTGGAGCATCAATGAATATGATGGAAATTTACTCTTAGGAAGCTCCTCTGGCGGGCTTGCAATTTTAAACCCATACACCAATAATGCCCTTACCTTAATGCACAATGAAAGTGATGCAAGCTCTCTTTCAAATAATTTTGTTTCCTGCATTGTTCCCGATAAGTTAGGAAACTACTGGCTTGCTACCAGAGGCGGTGGCATAAGTATTTACAATCCTAAATCAAATTCGTTTACCACTTTAAAACATGATGTTGAAAATGCCAATTCTTTAAATGGAGATGCAATAACTGCTCTATTTTTAGATAGCTATAATAACTTTTGGATAGGCACAATGAACAAAGGTTTAAACATTTATAATTTAGAAACTAAACAGTTTAAAAAATACAGAAACCAGCCAAACAATAACAAAAGCATTGGAAGCAACAGTGTTGTGAGCATCTTTGAAGATAGCAAAAAAAATATTTGGTTGGCATTAGCGCAAGATGGAGCCGATGTATACGACAGGAAAAAAGATGAATTTATTCATTTTACACATGATAAAAAAAATCCAAATTCGTTAAGTAACAATGATATTATTTGTGTTTTTGAAGATACATACCATACCATTTGGTTCGGCACCAGCTCTGGGTTAAATGCCTATGTACCTCCCACTAAAAAGTTTTTTTACATAGATGAAGCTAAAGGATTACCTAATGGTGTTATTTATAGCATACTCGAAGATAAGAAAAAAAACTTGTGGTTTAGCACCAACAAAGGCATATGTAAGTTTAAAATTCCGCCTCCTGCTATAATTAGTAATAACCAAGGAATTGCACTCAATAACATTCTAAATTCCTTGCATAGTTATGATGAAAGTGAAGGTTTGTGCTCCAATGAGTTTAATAGCAACTCATCATACAAAGACAGCAAAGGAAACTTTTATTTTGGCGGTATTGCCGGTTTAGTTTCATTTCATCCTGATAGTTTAAACGACAATATTTTTGCTCCTCCCCTGTACCTTACTTCTTTTAAAGTATTCGATAATGAGTACACCTTAGATACTGCCATTGCTTTTAAGCGCGTAATTAATTTAAATTACAACCAAAACTATTTCTCTTTCGACTTTATTGCATTAAATTTTATTAACCCTCAAAAAATAAAATACAGCTATAAATTGGAGGGTTTTGATAGAGATTGGATTTATTCTCCAAAAAGAAAGTTCGCAAGTTATACAAACCTTGAACCTGGCGTGTATAATTTTATGGTTAAAGCAAGCAACAACAATGGTGCTTGGACAGATGATTATGTTTCGATAAGAATTGTAATAAAACCGCCAATTTGGAAACAAAACTGGTTTTACCTCATCTCTATTTTATTGGTTTTATTTGTAATAAGATTATTGATATTTTTAAGAGAGCGCAAATTAAAACATGATAAAGAATTACTCGAAAAACAAGTATTTGAGCGCACGCATGAACTTATTGCTTCAAAGGAACAAGCAGAAAAATCTGCCAAGGCCAAAGAAAACTTTTTGAGTACCATGAGCCATGAAATTCGCACACCAATGAATGCGATTATTGGCATGACACACTTGCTGATTGATGAAAATAAAAATTCAGAGCAAGATGAAAATTTAAAAACATTAAAATTTAGTGCCGATAATCTTTTGGTAATTATAAACGATATTCTTGATTTTAGTAAAATAGATGCTGGCAAAGTTGAGTTTGAAGATGTTGATTTTAGTTTAACAGAATTACTTCACGGAATTCAGCATTCATTAGCCTTACAAGCTGCCGAAAAGAATTTGACTTTCGAGTTTAAATTAGATGAGCAAATTCCGGATATTGTTATTGGCGACCCTGTAAGAATCAATCAAATTCTTACCAACTTAATTACAAACGCAATAAAATTTACTAAAATAGGCGGCATTTATACCACCGTTGAATTTAAAGAAAAAACGGAGGATACAGTTGTTTTAACCTTTTCTGTAAAAGATACTGGGATTGGTATTCGTAAAGACAAACAAGGCGTTATTTTTGAGAGTTTTGAGCAAGCAAGCAGTGACACTACACGTAAATATGGCGGCACTGGCTTAGGACTCACCATCACAAAAAGATTACTCGAGCTGCGCAACAGTAAAATCAATTTAGAAAGCGAACCAGGCGTTGGCTCTCATTTTTATTTCGATTTCGAATTTGGTGTAAGTAAGCAAAGTAAATCTAGAAAAATTGCCGAAAGTGCTCAAAACAAAGAGGAGAGCTTCAAAAACTTAAAAATTTTATTGGTCGAAGACAATGCCATCAACCAATTAATTGCATCTAAATTTTTATACAAATGGGGCGCCGAAATCAATTTTGCCGAAAATGGAATAATTGGGGTAGATAAAGTAAAAAACAAGAAATTTGACATTGTATTGATGGACCTACAAATGCCTGAAATGGATGGATTTGAAGCTACTAGAGCCATTAGAAGTTTAAAAGGCGACTATTATAAAAACCTGCCCATTTTAGCGCTTACAGCTGCAGCTATGCAAGAAGTTAAACAACAAGTAGAACAAGCAGGTATGAATGATTATATTTCAAAACCATTTAATCCGAACGATTTGTATAACAAAATTGCAAAGTATTGCAATATTACAAATTAAGCCAAAGCTGGGTGCAGCTCATCAATTTAATCAAATTATGAAAGCATTCACAATTTATAGTTAGATAATATTTCAAAGTAAATTACGCAGAAAAGGTAGTTGTTCAAGAATATTTTAAATAACATCAATCACCTACAATTAATACAAATTAATCTGCTTTAAAACACAACACATAATTTCGTTACTTTGTAAAAAATAAAACATGGCACACAAGGCAGGATTTGTAAATATCATTGGAAAACCAAACGCAGGAAAATCTACTTTAATGAATATTTTAGTAGGTGAGAAATTAAGCATTATTACTTCCAAAGCACAAACCACACGCCATCGTATACTTGGTATTGTAAGTTCTGATGAACATCAAATTGTTTATTCCGACACGCCCGGTATACTCACACCGCATTACAAAATGCACGAATCAATGATGAAGTTTGTTTACACTGCTTTATCAGATGCTGATGTGTTACTCTTAATAATTGATGTTACAAGCAAAGATAAACTGGAAGATGAGTTGATGGAAAAACTCAAAAAATCGGGAAGCAAAATAGTGGTATTGCTTAATAAAATTGATTTAATAAAGCCCGAAGAGCTTGAAATAACAAGTGCTTCATGGGCCACCTTATTGCCAGAAGCTGAAATTATTCCTATTTCTGCCTTGGAAAAATTTAATACCGATTATCTTACCAAAAGAATTGTTGCGCTATTGCCCGATTCACCCGCTTTTTACGATAAAGATCAATTAACAGACAGGCCAGAAAAGTTTTTTGTGAGCGAAATTATTCGTGAAAAAATATTAATTAATTACGATAAAGAAATACCCTATAGTTGCGAGGTATATGTTGAAAGTTTTAAAGATGAGCCAACCATTTTAAAAATTAGAGCTTTAATTTTTGTTTCGCGCGAATCGCAAAAAGGAATTCTTATTGGGCACTTAGGCTCAGGCTTAAAGCGCGTGGGTACTCAAGCCAGGCTCGATATTGAAAAGTTTTTTGATAAAAAAGTATTCCTCGAACTTTTTGTAAAAGTAAAGAAAGATTGGAGGAATAACGATTATATGCTCAAACAATTTGGCTATGAAGAGTAGCATTAAAAAAGCCATACAAAATAATTTGTATGGCTTTTTTATAATTTATATTTGCTAAACCAAATACTGGAGTAGCATCCTGCTGTTTTTAATTTGAGATGAATTAAAAGTTCAACCTCACAGTTCCAAAAATATTTCTTCCGGGAGCATTAATGCCACTCGCAAAAACACGATATTGTGTATCTAATAAATTGTCGACTCCTGCTTGAACCATAATGTTTTTTGTGATACTATAATTTAGTCGTAAATTAATTGTATACCAAGCAGGCATTCCATCGGCTGGCGCGTATTGCTGATTATCTTCTCCGCCTAAATTAAAATCTTTTATTCTTTTCCAACCATTAAAAACCGCAAAAGCCTCAGCGCTAAATTTATTAATATTGTATTTTACTCCACCCCTGCCATACAAAGGTGAAATATGGTCAAGTGGATAGTCAACAGAATCGGTATTAATTCTACCATAAGTATAAGTAACGCCCCCCGAAATTGTGACATGTTCTAATATACTCACATACACATTGCTATTGGCCCCATAGATGTATGCCGATTGTTTATTTTGAATGGCAAAAACTTCACTTTTAACCCCATCATACATAATTGAATCTTCGCCATTAAAGTTATATTTACTCGATACGAGAGCGTCTTGAAATAAAGTATAGAAAAATACATTTTCCCATCTTAGCACTTTGCCAAAAACTTTTGTAATTTGAAGGTCGGCATTGTATGTTTTTTCTGGCCTTAAGTTTGGATTAGGCAACACAATTCTACCTGGTACACTTTCAAATACTTTGCTCATATCATCAACATTAGGCGCTCTGAAGCCGGTACTTCCAACCAAGCCAATTTTCCATTTGTCATTGGGCAAATACACCAATCCCAAATTGCCACTTAACGCGGTGTTATTTTGCTCAATCTCGTTAAAAGGGAAGGGGAAAAAATCTTTATTTTGAAAACTGCTATTCAAGCTTATTTGCGCTAGTCTTAGCCCATCGTTTAAAATTAGCTTTTCGGTAATCCGATAAGTATTAGTTGCATATAATGCCAAATTATACATTTCGTTTTTTTTATCAGGATAACGCGTATCCAAAGCAGATTTTTCATTTGTATTAATGTTGGTTCTGTATGCCGTTGAATTAACAGTATTGTACTGCGCATCAAAGCCTACACGCGTATCAGATTTCCCTTTTTTTCTTTGAAAATCAATATTCAAACCATACACATCAACTTTTTCTATCCTGCTGTTTTTGTTGCTCGAATTAAAATTTCTATTATGCCTGCTTTCTTCTATTTTTTGATAGCTTAGGTTTGCATTTACTGCATTAAAAAAACCTGTCAAATTTTTTGCATTAAAATTATAAATTCCTAACATCCTTAACTGTGGTCCGTAATACCACTCTGCCGAATTTAAGCCCTTTCCTTTAGGATCGGTTAATCTGTCGTATCGTGGAACATTACTGCTGTTACTATATTGATAGCTTAAAACATGAGTAATTTTATCACTTTGTTTGTAGCTAAATTTTTGTAATAAATCATATTGTGTGTAGCCCGAAAACTTTTGCAAGTATTTGTTCGAATTACTTACCAAGGAGTCTTTATCATTGATTCTTTCGACATAAAAGTTGCGTTCTCCAAAACCATTTTTATAGTTGAGGTTTCTCGATTTTCCCATTTTTAAATCATCAAAATCGCTTACTGTAAATGAGGTAAGTGATGCCAGTTTTTTGGTGCCAATATTAAAATCGAAATGACCAGTTTTTTCATTATTTACACTGCTGTAACGCGTAAACAAGCCCACTTTTGTTTTCAATTTTTCTTCACCTTCGGCAAACGCAGGACTTTTACTATAAAACGCCACTACGCCACCTAAGGCATCACTTCCATAGACTGTTGACGATGGACCAAAGAGCACTTCAACTCTTTCGAGCATATTTTGATCCACGGTAATGGCATTTTGCAAGTGGCCCGCTCGATAAATTAAGTTATTCATACGAACACCATCAACAACCATCAACACCCTACTTGCTTCAAATCCTCGCATCATAATGCTTCCGCCACCTTGCTGACTTTTTTGCACATTTACAAAACCAGTTTGAAGCAACAAATCGGCGGTACTTTGGGTGTTTAATTTTTTAATTTGCAAGCTGCTGATGGTTTCAATTTGTTGTGCAATTTGTCTTTTATCTTCCTCTACTTTGTTTGCACTAACTACCATTTCCGATAGTGTTATTATTTCTTTGATAGAATCGTTTTTTTGTTCAGTATCCTGACTGTATGCAAGGCTATTGGCGATAATGGCCAATATAATAAATAGCTTATTTTTCATATGATTGTAATATAATAATGAGTTTTACAGCTTTAAATATCACTGTAAAAGCAATTTTGAATAAAAATAATTTGTGTTTCTACTTTGAGTTTATCCCCCAAATTAAGTATTAGAGATTATTCGTCAACATGGTTTTTCAATAATATCAATTGATAACAGCTTATTTTGAATTTCAAAATAGAACCATGCGGATGCCATTAAAGAGCAGCGAAGACTCAAATCATCAGTTCGGTATGAAGCCGAGGAAGGCTAGTAAATACGGATTTGGATTTAGGTGTATCCTAAAACCTAGGAGGAGGAGTTGCTAATTGCTTATCGATTTTATTAATGCAAAAAGTAATATCACAATACGCATTTGATATGTTACTTGCATGAACCACTAAAGTAATTTTTTCTGGCAAAGTGGCTTGAAAAATTAATAAACTTAAGGTGCTTAATTTTAAAGGATCTTGGTGGTGTTTATTTTGCTGATGCATAAATTTGCCAATACATTGTAAGATTCCTTTCTCCTTAACATCATTAATAGCATCAATATAAACGCTGTCGGTAGCGTAAGATGCATTTACTACGTCAAAACGCTTATTGCACAAGTCAATCTCGCTTCCGGGTTTTAAACGCTGTTTAAAGAAGTTTTTATGAAGCACAATACGTTCTGTATTTTGTTGCAACTTCAATTTTTGCGACATCTCGTATTTAGCTTGCAATTGACAGAGCTTTAATAGTAACATTGAACTGCTATAATTGAAGAGCAGAAACACTAAAAATAAATATGTAAATGCTTTTTTCACTTTGTTATGCAAGAATAAGTATTTATTCAGTGTATTACAAATGCAACAGCGTTTTAAAAATTATTTGTTGCATACTTATAAATAAAAAAAGCGCAAAACCAATGGCTTTGCGCTGCTCATAATTTTTATAATTAGTTATTTTAATACAAACTTAACTGGCAAGGTAAACTGCACAACTGCTGGTCGTCCGTTTTGTTTACCAATACTCCAACCTGGCATGTTTTTAATTACACGTAAAGCTTCTTTATCTAAACCTGGCCCACCTTTTACACCTCTTTTAACTTCGGCACTAGATACTTTTCCTTCTTTATTAATTACAAAGTAAACATATACAGTACCTGATATTCCGGCATCTTTTTCCATGGCTGGATAATTAATATTTTTACCTAAATACTTAAAAAGCGCTTCTTCTCCACCAGGGAAAGTTGGCATTTCTTCTACTGATACAAAAGGTGTTTCAGGATTTTCAGCAACTGCACCATTCCCAGTTTCATCAGGAATAATTATTTCCTCATTTCCAGTTCCTTCATTAGTAACAGTTGAAATTTGGGTTTCAGTTTCCTGAGTAATAATAGGTTGTTCTTCAATTACCTCTTCATCAACTACCACAGGTGGTGTAAACTTCACTGTTTCCATTACTGGCGGTGGCGGTGGCGGCGGGGGTGGTGGTTCAGTTTCATCAATTGGAGGTGGTGCCTCTAAGTCAATTTGCGTCATATCCATTTCCACCACTTTATCATCTTGTCCTTGCGCAGAAATCCATGAATAAATTTTAGGTGCTGATACTAACAATACAAAAGATAAACAACTAATGATTAATGATTTATTTACAGCATTGGTGTACTTTCTGCGGATATCAAACGCACCGTAGTCTTTATGTCTGTTTTCAAACACTAAGTCGTTACGGCCATCGGAAACCACATTGTCCCAATTGCTAAACATCGAATTTTCTGCCATTTTATTATCCTTTTAACGTTTTTAATTACTTCGTTCCAGCAGCTGTTACTAATTCAAACTCTGCTGGCATCATATCTACTACAGCATATTTTCCAACTTGACAAACGTTTAACTCATCAATCAAATCTATTACATTTTTATAAACGGCTTTATCATCGGCCTTAATTAAAACCGTTAGAGCGGTCTTATCGCCTTTGGCATTAACAGCAAGGCGTTTATAAGTTGTATCTGCAATTTCTCTGATTTTTAGTTGCTCAGAAAGTTTATTAATTGCTTCAACAGTTCCCTTATTTTTATCTAACAAAAGCTTATGCAAACCATCTTTAGAGAAATCTGTTTTAGTTAATTCTGTTGCGGGCTTGCCATTTTTATTGTTTGCAGGAAAAAACTCTCCATAATAATAATAAATAGAATTGTCTTTACTCATGATAAAAGTAAGCGCATTGTTAACCTTTTGTTGCTTCTCTTTATCTGGCTCATCAGCCGGAAAATTAATTTCCATGGTTTTGGCCTTATTAAATGTAGAAGTCATTACAAAGAATGTCAACAACAAAAAAGCCAAATCCACCATGGGTGTCATGTCAATTCTTGTGGATAGTTTCTTAGCACGTTTTTTATCGTGTTTACCGTGGCCACCACCACCATCACCGGTATTTACTTCAGCCATTTATTTATATTTTAAATCTGTTAAAACTTATCATTTATAATTACTCTTCTGGTTGCTCCAGATTGGTAATCAAATTAAAGCGATAGATGTCTTTTTTAGTGAATATTTTAATAATATCTTGCACAGCAATGTAACTAGCGGCTCCATCGGCTTTAATAGCAAAACGCATGGGCTCATATTTAAATTCTCTGCCCAAAGATTCTGCTTTGTCCTTTTCGCCCCTGGCTTGCTTTGCAGCTTCTATTCGCCCAAACTGAATCCATTCTCCTAGCTGATTATCAAGTGAATCAACAGGAATTCCCGGTGATTTTACCTTTTGCCTTTGCGAATCGTCTAATTTGATATATTCCTTTAACTTATCAATTGGCACACCTATACTGGTCATGGCTCCAAAGCGTTTTTTTTCTTCATCAGTAAACTTAATTTTATGCTGTTCCCCCATGCGATCCAATGTGCTGATTCTAACTTGTGGGTTACTGATATTAAAAAATGCTTTACCAAACCTATCAATACTCACCAGCAACACATTATCAGGTAAAATTTTATCTGAAGTTGATGATGGTGTATCAACCACCACAGGTTCAGAAACCCTCACCGAAGCTGTAAGCATAAAAAAGGTAACCAAAAGGAAAGCCAAATCCACCATGGGTGTCATATCTAGCGAAGGGTTTGCCTTCGGCATTTTTATTTTAGGCATGTTCTTTTGTTTTAAATTGTTTAAGTAACAAGTACTTAATTAAATTACTTACTAATGTTTACAGATTGAACAATGGTAAAACCAGCTTCGTCCATACTGTAAGTAATAGCATCAATTTTAGTTGAAAAATAATTGTACATAATGATACCAATTACAGAAGCCGTAATACCTAAAGCGGTATTGATCAACGCCTCAGAAATACCAGTAGCCAATGCTGTAGTATCAGGTGCACCTGCATTAGATAATGCTGCAAATGAACGAATCATACCTAATACCGTTCCAATTAATCCCCATAATGTAGCAATAGTAGCGCATGTTGAGATAATAACTAGGTTTTTAGAAAGCATTGGTAATTCAAGTGCTGTAGCTTCTTCAATTTCTTTTTGAATAGCGGCCACACGGCTTTCTTTATCCATAGTTTCGCCTTTTATTGATTGAATTTTTTCGATTCCTGCGCGCACCACGTTGGCTAAAGAACCTTGTTGCTTATCGCACTCAGCAATAGCAGCATCAAATTGATTACTGGCTACTAAATTTTTAATGTTTCTTACAAAACCCTCGATATTTCCTTTTCCTTTTGCACGCGCAATGGTCATGGCTCTTTCAATTGAGAAAATAACGATTGTAATAAAAATACCCATCAAGATAGGTACAATAAATCCACCTTTATACATCATTCCTAAGTAATTACCTGGCAGTGGATGCCCTTCAGCATCAAAATTACTGGCAGCGCCTAAAACTACCACGTACACTAACACACCTATTGCAAAGGCAACAACTATAGCCAAGGATGCAAATAAGGATTTAAAACCGCCTGAAGAAGAATTTTGATTGCTCATGTTTTAATTTATTAATTGATTTTAGTTTGTATTGATTTTTTAAAAAGAGGGGCAATTTTACTAAAACTTTTCCCAATTGACAAAACGTATTTAGTTTTTAATTATTGTGAAGCCTTATTTTATGCTTCAAATGAGCGTCAATTAACTTTTTTTGGTTTATTTCTGCTTGTGTTAACATATTGTTACTGCATTGTTTTAGTGCTAGATGCTGATGTTTTAATTATTCCATAAAGGATTACATTTTTTTTATAAAAAACTTTAATCTGCCACCATTATGATAGTGAAAATTTTAAGCTGAATTAAAAGGGATGGAGTATTGTTGCCTTAAACCTATGTAATACCGATGTGAAATAAATTTATTGAACTTTATTTTTGGCTCCTGCCAAAGCCCCTTCCAACCCACTCACATTTGTTCCACCAGCTGTTGCAAAAGCAGCACTTCCTCCACCTCCGCCATTAATTTCCTTTGAGATTTCTTTCACTATGGCTGCTGCACTCATTTTTTTATCATTCACCAAATCATCGCTTAAAGCAATAAATAATTGTGCTTTATCATTCATCACCGTGCCCAAGGCAATGGCTGTATTTGGGCTTTGTTTTAATTGAAAACATAAATCTTTGATTGCATCAGCCGAATTTAACTCAATGATAGAACTAATAAAATTTATGCCATTTACGGGCTGAACATTCGTTAACAAAGTGTTTTTTATTGCCTTTGCTTTTTCGCGCATTAAAGCTTCTATTTGCTTGTTTAGCTTGGTATTTTCATCTAACAAAGCATCAATACTTTTAACTATATCTTTAGGATTTTTAAGTGCTTCTTTTACTGCATTTAAAGTAGCCAAATTATAATTAAAATATGCTTCAGCTGCATTGGCAGTAATGGCTTCAATACGTCTAACACCGGCAGCCACAGCCCCTTCAGAAACAATTTTAAATAAGCCTATTTGCCCTGTACTCTTTACATGCGTACCTCCACACAATTCAATACTATAGTTTTTATCGAAAGTAACAACGCGAACTACCTCTCCATATTTCTCACCAAACAAAGCCATAGCACCTGTTTTACGCGCATCATTAATACTCATCAACTCTACTTGTAAAGCAATATTCTCTCTGATTTTTTTGTTAACCATTTGTTCAATGGCAGCAATTTCTTCATTGCTCACTTTAGAGAAATGTGAAAAGTCGAAACGCAAATTTTTATCATTAACCAGTGATCCTTTTTGCTCCACATGCGTTCCTAAAATAGTACGCAAAGCTGCATGCATTAAGTGTGTAGCGCTATGATTATTTTCGGTTGCTGCGCGCTCAACTTCATTTACTTTAGCTAAAAAGGTAACACTTAAATCATTTGGTAATTTATCTGCAAAGTGAATGGTGATCCCATTTTCTTTTTTGGTATCGGTAATTTCAATGGCTTCATTTTCAAACCACAATTTACCTTTATCTCCAACCTGACCGCCACTTTCAGCATAAAATGGGGTGCGACTTAATACCAGTTGAAATTGCTCTTTGTTTTTGGTTTTAACTTTTCGGTACTTAATAATTTCCGTTTCTGTTTCTAATAAATCGTAACCCACAAAAACCGATTCAGCAGCCGCATCTAAAACAACCCAATCTTCTGTATCAACAGCAGCAGCTGATCTAGAACGGCTTTTTTGTTGTGCCATGCAAGCCTTAAACTCTTCCATGTTTACACTTAAATTTTGCTCTCTAGCTATCAACTCTGTTAAGTCAATTGGAAAACCGAAAGTATCGTATAATTCAAAAGCAAAAGCACCATCAATCACTAATCCAGAAAGGGATTTAATATGATTGGTAAATCTAACAATACCATTTCCTAATGTTCTTAAAAAAGCTGTTTCTTCTTCCTTAATTACATTTTCAATTAAGCCTTGTTGTGCTTTTAACTCAGGGAAAACATCACCCATTTCACGCACCAATACTGGCACCATGTTAAATAAAAAGGGCTCTTTAACCTCTAAAAATGTATAGTAATATCTAACCGCCCTTCTTAAAATCCTTCTTATTACATAACCTGCTTTATTGTTGCTTGGCAATTGTCCATCTGCAATTGCAAAAGAAATAGTTCTTATATGATCACTTAAAACACGAATTGCAATATCTGTTTTTTCATCAATGCCGTAAGCCTTTCCCGATTGTTGAGATACATGCTGAATTAATGGTTGAAACACATCTGTATCATAATTACTTCTCTTGCCATCAATGGCTCTGCATAAGCGCTCAAAGCCCATCCCTGTATCTACATGTTGCTTCGGCAATTTCACCAAACTACCATCTGCTCTGCGCTCAAACTCCATGAACACATTATTCCAAATTTCAATTACCTGAGGATCATCATTATTCACAAGGGTTGCACCATCAATTTTTTTACGCTCTTCATCAGTTCTTAAATCAACATGAATTTCACTGCATGGTCCACAAGGCCCGGTATCGCCCATTTCCCAAAAGTTATCCTTTTTGTTACCATTTAAAATACGTTTAGGATCAATAAATTGAACCCAAGTATCATAAGCTTCTTGATCAAATGCTAATCCTTCTTTTGCATCGCCTTCAAAAACAGTCACGTACAATCTGTCTTTATCCAACTTGTAAACTTCTGTCAATAATTCCCAAGCCCAAGAGATGGCATCTTTTTTAAAATAATCGCCAAAGCTCCAATTGCCAAGCATTTCAAACATGGTATGATGATAGGTATCAACACCAACTTCTTCTAAATCGTTATGCTTGCCGCTTACCCGCAAACATTTCTGTGTATCGGCCACACGCGGAAATTTAATTGGGGCATTCCCTAAAAACAAATCTTTAAAAGGGGCCATCCCACTATTATTGAACATCAAGGTTGGATCATTTTTTACCACCATAGGAGCTGAAGCCACTATTTCATGTCCTTTCGACTTAAAAAAATCTAAAAATGTTTGTCTTACTTTGCGCGATTCCATAATTATTTTTAATGCTTAAAAGCTATTTATCAATCTTTTTCCTTAATCAATGTTCAATCCTAATTTTTGCTAAATTAACAGGTTAAATGAGGATGCTTTTTAAATAAGGCTTGCAAATTTAGTGTATTTGATTAATTTCGTGTTCAAATTTGCTAACAAAGAAGTAAAATAAATCAAAAAGATGTCGAAAATTAAATTCTATTTCAATACTAAATCGTTAACCTATGAAAAGGTACAGCTCAAGTTTTGGGATAGATTTAAGCGCTTTGCAGGCTTTTTAGTAACCGGTTTGGCCTTTGCCTCGGTAACTATGTTTTTTGCTTATTCTTATTTTGATTCTCCAAAAGAAAAGCAATTGAAACGAGAAATTGAAGCCATGAAATATCAATATGATATACTCGACAATCGTTTAAATCAAATGAATTTAGTGCTTGCCGACATAGAGCATAGAGACGACGATGTGTATCGTGTAATTTTTGAAGCAGAGCCAATTCCGGCAGAGATAAGAAATGCAGGTTTTGGTGGCGTTGATCGTTATAATGATTTAGAAGGATTAATGAATAGCGATTTATTGATTCAGACCACACAAAATTTAGATAAGATTGCCAAGAAAATGTATATTCAAAGTAAGTCATTTGACGATGTTGTAAAATTGGCAAACAATAAATCGGTGATGTTAGCAAGTATTCCAGCCATTCAGCCTATCAGTAATAAAAACTTAAAAAGCATGACTTCTGGCTTTGGTTATCGTACCCATCCTATATACAAAACAACACATTTACATGCTGGCATGGACTTTTCATCTCCAGTAGGTTCACCAATTTATGCCACAGGCGATGGTATTGTTGAAGCTGCAGATAATTTAGCACAAGGCTATGGCAACCATGTGGTTATTAATCACAATTACGGCTATAAAACACTTTACGGCCACATGAGTCGTTTTGCTGTAAAACGTGGGCAGAAGGTTAAAAGAGGCGATATTATTGGTTATGTAGGTAGTACAGGCATGAGCACCGCACCACATTTACATTACGAGGTAATCAAAAACAATAGCAAAATCAATCCGATTAACTTTTATTATAACGACCTTACACCTGCTGAATACCAAGCTATGATTGACCAAGCATCAAAGAACAATCAGTCGTTTGACTAAATTTTATTTAGGCAATGTGTCGATTTGGCAATGTGCTAATTAAATTTTAAGGAGTAATAAATCTCAATTAAATTTAACATAACCTTGAATTTTTTACTCCACAAAAGCTTATTGGTTTATCTTATTTAGCTTATAAATTTTGCCTATTAAAACATTGTTAAAATGATTATTTAGCCAAGCGCAATTGCGTTTGAGAAATAATATATTCCCATTTTTTTTCTCCTTGCTGATCAATAATTTCGAAAGATACTTTGCGCTCGTTTTTAGGGCCCGAAATACCTATTCTTGCAAAGTTATTTCCAACAAAAAGGCTACCATCTACTCTTGTAGGATTCACATTTTCTTTTGTTTTATCCACAGCATAAACACCTGATGTAATTGGCGAGCAAGTGAAATCATACAAATCGTAAAAACCTGCTGTACTAATTTTATGCATTTCGCTAAAGTGTCTATCGCCAGTTAAAAACAAAACACCCTCAATTTTATTCGTTTTAATAAAATCAATGAGTTCATTGTACTCCGCGGCATAACTTCTTAAACATTCCTTATCGGCATTTGGATTTAAAACTTGTCCGCCGTTTACAATAAATTTAAACACAGCATTGCTGCTCAATAATGCATTTTTTAACCAATTGAGTTGTTGTTTACCATAAAAAACTTTATCATCATTGGGTTTGCCATTAAGCGTATCAGGCAGTTCATTGGCGCTCCTATAAAATCTATCATCCATCATAAAAAATTGCGCATCGCTGAATTTGAATGATTGATAAATACCATCTAAACCATTGTTACCATAATTTCTTTGTGGAAAATAATTTTTATAACAATTGTAAGTCACATTTTTTAGATCGAATGAACTATTAGCATCGTTAGGACCGTAGTCGTGATCGTCCCAAGTTGCATAATTTGGCCTGGTTGCTAGCACGCGTTGGTATTCCTTTGCAGCTCTATCATGACTATACCTGTATTGAATTCCAGAAGCACTGCTATAATCAGCTTCACGCAAGTAAAGATTATCGCCACCCCAAATATTAAAATCAGCTTCAATGTCGGCCATTTTCTCTAAAATGATTGGGTTTTGGCCATAGGGCTTTCCAGGTCTATCATAAAGCGAATCATTTAAGTAAACACATGAACCATATAAGAATTTAAAATCGGGCGCTGGCTTTCTCCACTCCCACAAATCCTTGGTTTTAAATTCATAGATCTTTGACGGAAAAACAGCTTTACCATCAATTTCGAACTGATATTGATACATTGTATTCATTTGCAACTCGGGCAGTACAAATGTGATGGGGTTATTTCTATGTTTTAGCTCCTGTTTACAGAATAGTGTAATTTTATTTGACAGATTGCTCTTGGGCCAATACTGAATTCCAATTTTTCCAACCTTTGTATCAACTTCAATCCAAACTGCTGCTTCTCTGTGTTCAACATAACCAAGCATAGGACCAGCCACAATTTGAGCAAATATCCTATGACCACATAAGATGGCTAAAAGCAATAATATTTTTTTCATGATTTTATTTTGCGTGCAAATTTAGGTGATATTCATTACGTTTAGGAATTGAATTGATACTTATTATAATCTTAACCTATGTTATTGTTTTATATTTATTGAATAAGGTAATATGCTTATCCTTTTTTTAACTACTAAAATAAATGATGTTTTAACGTTTTGCATGCTAGCGATGGCGGCGATACCGAAGCACTGAACTGCAAACCTATTACAAATTTATAAAAGAAATACGAACTTCCAAATTTGCGCTGAACCAGCGGCTATCGCTAGCATGCTGTTAGCAGCTGAACCCAAACACAATTGCTTCAACTCTCCAATTAGTCAACATATGTTTCTTGAATTACAGCTTTAACTTTTACAATTTCTTTTTCAGTTAAATTGTCATAAGTTTTTACAATTCTGGATCTGTCAACACATCTTATTTGGTCTAAAACTACCCAACCTTTTGTCTTATTATGTTTTACTGCCACACGTGTCGGATATGGTTTTGAAGCGGTTGTCATAGGAGCCACCACAATTGTATTCAAATATTTATTCATTTCGTTTGGTGAAATAATTAAGCATGGTCGAGTTTTTTTTATTTCACTTCCTTGTGTCGGGTCTAAGTTGACCAAAACTATTTGATATTGCTTTAATTCCATTCTTCAAGATTTTCGTCCTCAAAAATGTCTGCCATTAAAAGTTTGTCGTCTCCATTTTCATGCATTTTTTTAAATGCTTTTTCCCAACCTTTTCTCGGTGCAGTTGTCGGTTTTAAAATAATATAACCTTTCTCCAGAACTAGTTCAACAGCGTCCTTGATATTGTATTTTTCAAGTATTGCTTTTCCAAGTCTTATTCCTTTAGAGTTGCCAATTGGTATTACTGCTATATTCATTGTCGTTTTTTAATGTAATTACAAAGTAACCACATTAATTTCTATTTTCCAAATTTAATTATAATGATTAGTATTGTTTTTTAATAATAAAATGTCCAAAAAAATTCGCTCGGGGTTTTGCTGATAACATCGCAATAAGCGAGCCCATGAGCTCCATAAAAAACAAACACTTGTGAGCAAAAAATTCGTGGAATCAATCAAAAAAGGCAATTGGCACAAGTGCACTCAGCCATCGCAGCTCATTGTTCGCATTTGATAAACATGCTGCTACATGTATTAGTTGTACAGTCCATGCTCGGCAATGACTACTATTGCTGCGTTTTATCGACACGTTTCAATTGAAAGATTTAAGGTAAATTAAACGAATAAAATTATTGTTGATAGGATAAAGGATAAGCTTGTATATTTTATGCTTATCCGTTTTTGTACAATAAAATAAATGATGTTTTAAACATCGCATCATTCTAAATGATATTCGTTTAGAGCATACTTACTTTACTTTATGCATTGGCGTTAAAAACCGAAAAAGATGATGTAAGTTTATTTAATGATAAAGCCTTGATGGGTTCAATTTCAATGACATCTATTTTAATACACTAATTTTAAAACAATTCAAATCTTAGTGAATCAATTGTTGTTAATGGCAATGCTGAAGTCTTTACCAATAAAAAATTATTTGCACTTAATGATTCTATTTTCCACTTTTTAAGTGTGCTTAAGTTGATATTTATTGAATCGCTATTTGCGAAAAGCGACCAGGTGCCTGAGCTAACAACAGCTGAACCACCAACAGTTAATGATTGACTTAAAGCACCGGCACTCGCAAAATCAATATAATCATTAGCTCCAAGCGCAACTTCTACATTGTTTTCTTTGTAGAACTTCATTCGCCATTTCTTAACAATATTAACCTCATTGTTTGATTTAGTAATAAACTGCTTTACTTCTGAATAGCTTGAATTTGAGCTTGGGCAATTCGTTTGTACACGATATTCATAATTTGATGCAGCCGTTAAATTAATTAACTGTGTGCTTGTTCCTGAGGTTACCCTTACAACAGTGTAAGTGGTTGTTCCAACTTTTCTGTATTCAAATAAATATTGCTTTGCATCTACAGCTGAAGACCAAGTAAAATCGGCACTCAAATTAGTAATATTATTAACAGTAATTGCAGCTGGAGCAATGCAAACAGGTTCTTCAGTAATTTTTTTACATTGACTTAATATTAAAGGCAAGGCTAACAAAATTAAGGAGATTACTTTAGAAATATTTTTCATGATTTAATTAAATTAAAGAGATCAATTTATAGAGGATTACTATTGTATAAATTAATGAGATGTTGAAGGCTGTCATTAATTAAAATTCTGTGTGCTGGGGAGTAGTTTTTTTGGTCGGTGCTATTTATGTTTTCAATAGCTTCTTTTATTTTTTCCGTTTTTTCTGTAAACTCAAGAATCATGGTGTAAGCTTCAATAGCCACAGCTTCATTTCCTTTTATGAGTGCTTCAACAAAGGCATTCAAATAGTTATTATAATCTAAGCCAGACTCCCAACATACCGCTAACAAGGAAGCCTTTATTGGATTTGAAGCATCAATACTTGTAAGGGCATTCATAATTGGCGCTCTAACAAAATCTTTGGTGCAAAAACCTAAAACTTTAATAATTGCATCAATAGTTTGCTTTTCTTCTTTAGCATCAAGTTCTACTAAATAATGTAATAAACTTATTACATGTTTTTCAGTGTAGGTGTTTTTTTCAAAGGAGGCTATTAAGGCGTCAATAGCTGAAATAGTTGTGTCGTTCATCTAGTTATTACTAATAATCTTCAAATATATTACTTTTAAAGGTTCAACAGCATTATTGAACTACAAAATAAGCTCACAGGATCAACAGAAGTGTTTTACTTACTTTTTTTTTCTTCCGTTTTAATAATTAAATCATTAGATGGTTTATCTTTTTTTGGGAGCGACTTAGTATCTTTATTTTTAGAATTCACTTTGGGATCTTTAGTTTCTTCTGCTGCTGACGTTTTTTTAACTACAAAATTAGTTTTAATACCCGTTAGCATTTTCTTTATGTTTTCATCCTTTTCATTCGCTTTCATGGCCCTATCTAGGTTGGCTTGAAATATCTTTCCGCGGTACTTTTTATTTTTAGCAAAATCAAATAAAAACTCCTCCAATCTTTTATCAATCGCTTTTTTAGGATCTAAAATAAGTGTCTTTTCGGTGACTCTTTTCTTTGCTTCTAGCTGGGCATCCTTTAAAAATTCTATATAGTCAGTTTTCTTAAGGTTAGGCGCCTTTTCTTCTACCTTTTTTAAGTATAAATATTCTGTAGTAAAAAATGTTTTATAGTCTGTTATTTTTTTCGCTATCGCTTTACTCGCTTGGTCCTCACTGGAAAAATATTCGGGATGTAAGTATAATTTTAAAGAATCCATCGTAAGATTCAAAATATCAATCGTTCTAAAATGTTCAATGTCTGCACTATCTCTGGTAACAATTAATCTACCTACACTATTTGTTTCATTAAACGAAATGAAAGCATAAGATTTAATGTTACTTGCCGACCATTTGTCTTTTTCTGAAAAATTGAAGGTTACAGTATCGGACTCAATATCAAAAACAAAGTTTTTAATGCCTTCGCCTCTACTCCACATTTTATTGATGGTAGGCTTATCTTCTTGTGCATGAACTCCAATAAAGCTCAAGTTTAAAAGTATGAATGCTATAAGATGTTTCATGTGTTAGTAATTTGTATTTTAAAATTTGAAATTCGTTGAATCATTTTGGGTTGGAATGTGCCTTAATGCTTTAAGCGATTTCATTAAATATAGTTTTGTAGATACAAATCTAATGAGTTTTATTTATTTCCCTTTTTATCTTTAATTTAGTTTTACACATTAAAAAAAGAGCTAAAACCTACTTGTAATGAAGCTTACAACAACTATTTGTTAAGAAATAAGGTTAAAATTACAAGCTACTGGGGCAAGAAATGAAGTATTTGAGACAGGCATGACATTATATTATTATGCCATTTTGTATTCCAAAAATATCTAATTATAATTGCATTACAAAGCTATGTTAGAAGAATTGTTTCAATATATATGGAAAATGAAATTGTTTGAAATGAACAATTTAACCACACTTGACGGCGAGCCTGTGGAGATTATACAAGTAGGTGCGCATAACCATTACTCAGGACCTGATTTCTTTAATGCAAAAATAAAAATTGGTGAAACCTTGTGGGCAGGTAATGTTGAGCTACATATCAAATCATCACATTGGCTTTTACATAAACATCAAAACGATATTGCATACCAAAATATAATTTTGCATGTTGTTTATATCAATGATTTAGCATTGTTTAAACCAAATGGAGAAGCATTTAAAACCTTAGTTTTAAAGGACCATATTAGTGATAGCATTATTGATAAATATCAAAATTTTAAAGAAAACAATTATAAAATTCCTTGCGAAAAAAGCATTGCTCAGGTACCTCATGGAATTATCCAAACAAGCTTGGAAAAACTTATTGTAAGCAGGCTTGAGCATAAATCGCTAGCTGTAGAGACCTTATTGGCTGAAAACAATAACAATTGGGAACAAAGTTTTTACATACATCTGGCTTCAAATTTTGGATTTAAAGTGAACCAATTGCCCTTTGAATTAACTGCAAGAAATACGCCATTGGCCGTGTTGGCGAGGCATAAAAACAACATCAATCAAATTGAGGCATTACTGTTTGGGCAAGCGGGTTTTTTAAATGAAACATTTACGGAAAGCTACCCATTAATGCTTCAAAACGAATATGCCTTCCTCAAAAAAAAATATCAATTAAATCATATTGCTGGTCATGCTTGGAAATTATCAAGGTTAAGGCCAATGAATTTCCCCACAGTAAGACTAGCTCAATTTGCTGCACTTATTCATGAAAGTTCACATTTATTTTCGAAAATTATTGAAAGTGAAAGTGCAGAAGCGCTAATAAACTTGTTTAAAATATCGGCTTCGCCTTATTGGGACAATCACTATAATTTTGTTTCAACAGCTGCACATTCAAAAAAAAATATTGGAAAATCTGCTATAGAAAATCTTATCATTAATACCATTGTGCCTTTTATATTTGTGTACGGAAAGCATTATGGCAACGAAAATAAATGTGAATTGGCTATTGAACTATTGGAGAAAATAAATCCTGAAAAAAACAACATTATTGAACTATGGCAATCAATTGGCATTAAAGCAAAAAACGCGCTTCAAACGCAAGCGCTCCTTGAACTAAAAAACAACAATTGCGATTTAAAAAAATGCTTGCAGTGTAGCATAGGTCATTTTATTATAAAAAAAAATTAACTTTGTATCATACAATTTGAAATTAAGATGATTCAAAAAATTACAGCCTGGTTTGAGCAACATGCCTTTGGTGTTTGTGCTTGGTGGGGTAAAAAGTTGGGGATTAAAAGTACAAGCATTAGAATGTATTTTGTTTATTTAAGTTTCTTTACAGTGGGCTCGCCAGTTATTATTTATTTCATTATGGCATTTATCCTTGAGCATAAACATTATTTCAAGTTCAATAAGAGCAAAAGAAACAGTGTTTGGGATATTTAATACGCTAATCATTATTTTAATTTGTGTTTAAAAAATGGAGTTTGAAACGCAGACTTTAGATTATTTATTGCCTGACGAAAAAATAGCTTCTTTTCCGCTTCCAGTAAGGCATGAGTCGAACTTATTGGTATATAAAAACAATCAAATTAATCATAGTAAATTTATTAATTTACCCAATTTTATAGCAGCAGGGAGCCTTTTGGTGTATAACAATACTAAAGTTTTCAATGCCAGAATGTACTTTTATACTGAAAAAATTAAAGCTATTGAAGTATTTTGTTTAGCACCTGCAAATGGCAAAGACCCTTCATTGGCCTTGTCAGATGGAAATTATAGCGAGTGGATTTGTTTGGTTGGTGGTGCAAAAAAATGGAAGTCGGGACCAATTACTTTAACCTATCAATACCAACAGCAAGAAGTTTTAGTAAAAGCCACTTTGTTAAATCGCAACGAAGAGCAATTTCATATTGCCTTTGCATGGACAAATAAAGAAATTCAATTTGCTGATATTTTACAAGCTGCGGGCGAATTGCCGCTTCCTCCATACATGAACAGAAAAGCCAATGTAGAAGATGAGCAGCGTTATCAAACCGTTTATGCACAGCAAAGTGGTTCGGTAGCAGCACCTACTGCAGGACTTCATTTTACAGATGAAGTAATGCAGTTATTAAAAAACAAGAATATCAATTCAACATTTGTTACCTTGCATGTAGGTGCTGGTACTTTTAAACCAATAAAAACAGCGCATTATAAGGATCATATAATGCATGAAGAGTTGATAGATGTTTCAATAAAAAGCATTGAAAGCATGCTGCATTTTGCAGGTAAAATAATTGCCGTTGGCACCACTTCATTAAGAACCATAGAAAGTTTGTATTGGATGGGTGTTAAAGCTGCTCAAAACATCGATATTGCTATAGAAGAACTTTGTATTTCCCAATGGGAAGCTTATGAATTAAAACAAGATATTTCTTGTGAAAATGCCATTGATGCTTTGTTAAAATGGATGAAAAAAAATAACTTGAATCGCCTCCTTTGCAAAACTCAAATAATGATTACACCAAATTATAACTTGCGCGTTGCGGAAGGAATTATTACAAATTTTCATCAACCTAAAAGCACACTTTTATTAATTATTGCAGCAGTTACGGGTAACGATTGGAAAAATATTTATCACGAAGCGCTTGTAAATAATTATCGCTTTTTAAGTTACGGCGATAGTTCTTTGTTGATGAAAAGAAAGAAATAGCAATAAAATGCTTTTTGCTCGATTTTAATGTGTTTTTGAAATGATTTTTTATTTCAAATCAGATTGATTGCTTTTGAAAACCATCCCATTGCTGATTTGTTCACTTAAATTTGGGCGCAATCTGCTTTTATAAACGCTTAAAGAATCTTCTTTTTTTCTTCCTTTTCTTATCTCACGTTGCTTTTCAACAGATAAATTAATTACATCAATGCAAGCTTGGCTGCAACATCCTTGCATTGTATTTTTACAGGTTTCGCATTGAATAAATAACAAGTGGCAATCATCATTGGCGCAATTAGTGTGCGTATCGCAAATAGTAGCACATTGATGACATTTGCTTATCACTTCATTGCTTATTCTTTCGCCTAAGCGCTCATCAAACACAAAATTTTTGCCTTTAAATTTTACAGGTAAATTTTGTTCTTTTACTTGCCTTGCGTATTCAATAATACCACCATGCAATTGATTTACATCATTAAATCCTTGATGCTTTAAATAAGCGCTTGCTTTTTCGCATCTTATACCGCCAGTGCAATACATTAAAATTTTACTGTTTTTTTTGTCTTTCAACATTTCGGCTACCATCGGCAATTCTTCTCTAAATGTATCTACATCGGGGCAAATTGCATTTTCGAAATGACCAATTTCACTTTCGTAATGATTGCGCATGTCAACCACAATAGTTCCGGGTAAATCTAGGGCTTCATTAAATTGAATAGCATCTAAATGATTGCCTACATTGGTTACATCAAAAGTACCATCTTCTAATCCATCTGCTACAATTTTTTTGCGCACTTTAATAGCTAATTTGTAGAAAGATTTTCCATCATCTTCAACACCAGCTTTTATAGCCATCTTTTTAAATGCTGGATAAGAATCTAAATAAGCCAAAAAGTTATGATAGTTAGCTTCAGGCACGCTCATTTGTGCATTAATTCCTTCATATGCCAAATAAATGCGCCCTAATGCGTTCATGGCAGATAAATCTTTAAATAATTGATCTCTTAGTTCGGGGGCATTTTCTAAAATAACATATCTATAAAAGGAAATGGTTTTTCTAAGTGTGGCATCACTTTTTAAACGTTCCTTTAGTTCTTTCTTGTTAATTCTGTTGTATAAAAACATGGTCCTATTTTAAATACAAAACTACGCGCCTTTTTTGCAAATAGCAATTAATTTTAATATGCCTTTTTTTAGGTTTTTTTAACCCAAATACTGTATTGGGAATAATTAATTTTATTGAAACACTTACAGTGTATTTCTTAATTGAGACATTGGCCGTGAATTTTATTGTAAACTAAAGCAGCGCAGGCAAATTAAACCCTCATCAATGCTGCGCATTGTAAGCTTTTACAACATTAATAAATCATCAATTTAAACACATCAAAAATAGAACTTGAAACATTACTTACTACCTCGCATGAGGTTTTCTTTTAAGCAATGTTTGAGGTTTTCTTTGCAGCACTTCAGCAATTTTGCGCATTTCTTCTTGAATGAGTGTTACACTTTTGTTCACTTCTTCTTTGCTTTGATTAGATTCAGGCATTTGCGTACTTATATAATTTACAAATTCCCATACTTCCTTTATTTCGCCAATACTTACTTCATAAGGTTCGTAAACAAAGTTTAAAGATTTAAGAAGCAGTTTCTTTTTACTTTTTATTTGGTTGTAGGCTACTTTAAACACAATTCCATCATCTTGTGTGAGCAACACATAGGCATGCCCATCTTTAATATCGTTCCAATTCTCTAAAAATTGGGCCGTTACAAATGATTTATCTGGAATTGGCAACATACTATCGCCATTGATTTGAAAGGTACGGTATTTTCTTTCCTTGCTTAAAAATGGCAATTGAAAAGTTGGCAATGCGCTAATAAATTCAGGATCATTATAACCAGCAGTATAACCTGCGCGGGCTTTGTGCGGCACTAATTCAATGTTATCGCGATTTTTGCTATCAACTGTTGTTGCTAAGATGCGGAGTTTGGTTCCTTTAATATAAGCATCATGACCAAGTTCTAACTCACGCAATTTACTTTCTGACATCGCAGTTAAATCTTCATTCAAAAAGAAATCGATGCTGATACCAAAATACTTTGAAATGGTTGGCAACATATCAATCCCCGGAAGGGCATATTCGTTTTCGTAATTATTAATAGAACTACGCTTGATACCCAAACCTGCTGCTACTTCTTCTTGTGATCGTTTTTTACGACTGCGTAAAAATTTAAAATTGCTGCTGAAATACATATGTTGATATTTTAAAAGTCAAAACTATTGATTTAATAACAATCAAAGGTAAATAAAAACATTTCTTAATTCCAAATATATTTTAAACTATTTTATTATTTCAAATCCATTTACGTAAATTTATAATATCAATTATACGCTATATTGATGAATTAGCAATGATTATAGCCCATATAATTGCTTCAATAAAAACAATTTTACTTTTACATTTAGACGAAAATATGGTCATTGTTACTGATTGTAAATTAGTCAGTTATAATTTATTGTTTATTATTTTTAAGCTTTTCATTCAAATATTTACTTAAAATAAGCATCAATACCATTAGTGCAGCAATAATGCTTGCCCATAAAATGAATTGTTTATTATAATAAAAAGGTTCAATAGTTTTGGTAACAGGTTGAGCATGCGTATCAATAACACTCAATAAACAGATCATGAGCACTGCAAAGGTTTTCATGTGAAGTAATTTGTTGTAAAAGTGCAAAAAAAGTTTGTAGTTTAAATGATAAATTAATGTTGGTATTAACTCCGCAATTTAGCAATAATCTATTTTCTGTGAGTTCTAAATTAAGTGGAATTAGCACTAAATACAGTACTTTAGGCGCTTCATTTGGTATTAATTACAAGCTATAATTGGGCTATATAAGTGCTACAAGTAATTCTAACCAATGCTGATCTATTTCATCAAAATCATTGAGCTTGTCGCTGTCAACATCTAACACCCCAAATATTTTATTATTGATATCAAAAAGTGGCACAACAATTTCCGATTTTGATAAACTGCTACAAGCAATATGACCTGGAAAATGATCAACATTCTCTACTAAAATAGTTTGCTCTTCGGCCCAAGCAGTGCCGCATACACCACGTCCTTTTGCAATACGCGTGCAAGCAACCGTTCCCTGAAAAGGACCTAGAACTAATTCATTGTCTTTGATGATATAAAATCCAACCCAAAAAAAGCCCATGCCATATTTAAGTACAGCACATAAATTGGCCATATTAGCTAATTGATTAGTTTCTGCTGATAATAAGGCTTTTGCTTGATCATAAAGCAATTTGTAGCGTAAGTTCTTATCTTTTGTTGTTGGAATTTCAAATGATTCTGCCATATTTATTACATTTTATTTACCAGAATAGTATAAGCAACTTCATGATCTGAGAGTAAATCTAACTTTTGAAAACCCTTGATACAATAACCTTTTAAGGGATTGAAGTAAATTTCTTTGGCATTATTAAAAAGAAAATTACTCCCGAAAGATATTAAGTTCATGTGTAAAAGTTGATTGCTATGATAATAGATAAACGCTTCTTTTACATTCAGCTTTTTATCGCTACAAGTTAAATGATAAATAAGTGTATCAACATTGCGAATAGTATCCATGCTTAATGTGCCTTTATATGCAGGTTTATTGGTGTTGATGGCTTCTAAAAAATCCATTTCTTTGATCCAATCTGCATGTGTAATTTTTATACTATCTGATTGCCTATTTACAGTAACTACTTTCTTTAAATCATGATGCTGTAAAGAATCAAGAAAAAACAAGATAATGTCTTGAGGATTCATTGTTACGTTATTTGCTGCAACTTTATTTTTTTTATCGGTACATGATATTAAAAGCGTTGCCAAGAGCAAGATAAATGCAATATTTGAAATTACTTTTTGCAATTTATAAGTTTAAAAAAAGCCGCCTATTGCTAAGCGGCTTGAATGATTAAATATCGAATTTTATACCTTGTGCGAGCGGCAACTGACTACCATAATTAATGGTGTTAGTTTGTCTGCGCATATAAGCTTTCCAAGCATCTGATCCACTTTCGCGACCACCCCCGGTTTCTTTTTCACCACCAAATGCACCACCTATTTCGGCACCTGATGTTCCAATATTTACGTTTGCAATACCGCAATCAGAACCATTTATAGATAAAAACAATTCCATTTCGCGCATACTATTGGTAAATATAGAAGAAGATAAACCTTGAGGAACGCCATTTTGCATAGCTATTGCTTCTTCAATAGATGAATACTTCATCACATACAAGATAGGAGCAAAAGTTTCTTGTTGCACAATTTCATATGAGTTTTTTGCTTCAATAATACATGGCTTCACATAGCAACCACCTTCATATCCGGCAACCTCTTGAACGCCACCATCAACAATCATATTACCACCTTGTGTTTTAGCTTGTTCAATCGCATTTAAATAGTCATTTACAGCGCCTTTGTCAATCAATGGGCCTACATGATTGTTTTTGTCTAAAGGATTGCCAATGCTCAATTGTGCGTATGCCTTTTTAAGCACATCTATTGTTTTATCATAAACACTTTCGTGGATAATTAATCTTCTTGTTGAAGTACAGCGCTGACCGGCAGTTCCAACAGCACCAAACACAGCACCTACCAACACCATACTTAAATCGGCATGTTCAGAAACAATAATAGCATTGTTACCACCTAATTCTAAAATAGTATTGCCAAAACGCTCAGCCACTTGGCTCGAAACTTTTCTTCCTATTCTGGTAGAACCAGTAAAAGATACCAATGGAATACGATGGTCATTATTGATTAAATCGCCCATGGCATTGCCTGTTACCAAACAACTTACACCTTCGGGCACATTGTTATTTTTTAATACTTCGGCAATAATATTTTGGCAAGCAATACCACATAAAGGAGTTTTTGAACTTGGTTTCCAAATACAAACATCTCCACAAACCCAAGCTATCATTGCATTCCAGCTCCAAACTGCTACCGGAAAATTAAACGCAGAAATGATGCCTACTACACCTAAGGCGTGCCACTGCTCATACATACGATGTTGTGGCCTTTCGCTATGCATAGTTAATCCATATAATTGACGTGATAAGCCAACTGCAAAATCGCAGATATCAATAATTTCTTGCACTTCACCTAAGCCTTCTTGTAGGCTTTTACCCATTTCGTAACTCACTAATTGACCAAGTGGCTCTTTGTATTTTCTAAATTGCTCGCCCATTTGACGCACAATTTCTCCACGCTTTGGCGCAGGAATATTACGCCATTCTTTAAATGCCTCGGTGGCTGTTTTCATTACTTGCTGATAGTCGGCCTCAGTAGCACAATTTACGCTACCAATTAAACTACCATCTACTGGAGAATATGAGTCAAGTTTTGCGCCTTTTGTACTTAAATGATTTAAGCCTGTTGAGGCACCATAATTCAATTCTTGAACGTTTAATGCAGCTAAAAATTGAGCCACTTCTGCCGATTTTTTTTCTACTACTTCCATGTTTTTAAATTTGAGATTGCAAAGTTATACTTATTGTGTTGACTGTATGATAAAATGTAATAAAATATTGGTAAAATAGTTCCTCTTTAGATGCACAAAATGAGTCTAATCACATTTAAATCAATAAGCATGCTAAGGGCAGAAAGCAGCATAGCTTTAGCGCTTGATACGTTAACTACAATAAAAAGAATTACCAGGTACTATTGGGATAAGAGCGCTGTAAATGTTGCATTTCTGCTAATAAAAATCCTAAATGTTCGGTGTGCAAGCCTTTTAAACTGCCACTTTGCATGTAAGTTACTTCAGGCACTTTTATTGTTGCGGTTTCTAGCACATTTTTTACTTTTAAATGCCATTGTTCTTTAATATTATCCATAGCTGGCACAATGTTATTTTCTTGAAGCAAGGCATAGTGCTCATCTGTATCAAACATATCTCCCGTATACATCCAAAGTTCATCAACAGCATCTTGTATTTTTTGGTGACTTTCATCGGTACCATCACCTAATCTGTACATCCACTCGGCACTATGTCTTAAATGGTAGTCGATTTCCTTTACCGCTTTTTCGGCAATCCCTTTTAAAGATAAATCAGCGCTGTTACAAAGTTCATGATAAAAGTAATAGGAGAATACATCATAAAAAAAATGGCGCGCCATTGTAAGCGCAAAATCGCCATTTGGCTGTTCTGTTATTAAAGCATTTCGGTATAGCACAACATCGCGCATGTAGGCCAAATCATCTTCGGTTTTGCCCTCATTTTGAATTTGTGCGGCATAGGTCAATAAATTTCTTGAGAGGCCAACAAAATCTAATGCAACATTTGTTAAGGCAATGTCTTCTTCTAAAATTGGAGCATGCCCGCACCATTCTGAAAGTCGATGACCGATAATTAGTGCACTGTCGCCTAGTCTTAGGCAAAACTCAAATTTGGCAGTTTCTAATGCATTCATTTTTTTACAAATATTTTACACCATCGGGCACTTTATAAAAAGTAGGATGGCGGTATGGTTTATCGTTTGAAGGTTCAAAAAAAGAACCGTTATCTTCAGGAGAACTGGCTGTTATGTTAGCGGCAGGAACCACCCAAATACTTATACCCTCGCTTCTACGTGTGTAAACATCACGCGCTGCCTGCAGTGCCATTTCAGCATCGGGTGCATGCAAACTTCCAGCATGCTTATGTGGTATTCCGGGATTGCCCTGTATGAATACTTCCCATAAAATTCCCTGTGAATGATCTTTATTTTCCATAATTTCTTAAACTAAAAGCAGCCGAAATTAGCTATTTTTTTTATACTTTTTTGCTAAATTTTAAATGTGAAGCCGAATTGATGGCTAGACATTCTTTTTAAAAGAATATAAAAGTTCATGATGCGTAAGCTCTTCATAATCCTTTAAAAACAGTAAAGCAATGAAGCGCCTTAGGGCTTTTATGCCTCAACCAGGTATTAAGCATTGTAACTGAAAAATATTTTTCAATAATAGCAACACTCATCTACTATTTAAAACTTAACAATAGCAAGTGCTTGAGATTATTGCTGCCCTAAATATTTAATGATGTTGAGACAAACAGCCTTAGATGCCAATTGCATTTCGCTTAATTAAACTAAATTTTTCAAATAGGCGCCATAGCCACTTTTAAGCAGTGGCTCAGCCAAAGCGAGTAACTCTGATTTATTGATGAAGCCCATACGATATGCTATTTCTTCGATGCAGCCAATCTTTAAACCTTGTCTTTCTTCAATCACTTGAACAAACTGACCAGCTTGCATAAGCGAAGCAAAAGTACCTGTATCAAGCCAAGCAGTTCCTCTATCTAAAATGCCCACTTTCAATTTCCCTGCTTGTAAATAATGTTTATTTACATCTGTAATTTCGTATTCACCTCTTGGGCTTGGCTTAAGTTCTCTGGCAATTTTTATTACTTCATTATCGTAAAAATAAAGTCCTGGAACCGCATAGTTAGATTTAGGCTGTGTTGGTTTTTCTTCAATACTTACAGCATGCATTTGATCATCAAACTCAACTACACCGTAGCGTTCAGGATCTGAAACATGGTAAGCAAAAACAACGCCGCCTGTAGGATCTTTAAACTGTTGCATCAATGTTCCTAAACCTGAACCATAAAATATGTTGTCGCCTAAAATAAGTGCAACTTTATCATCTCCAATAAAATCTGCACCAATAACAAAAGCTTGCGCTAATCCGTTTGGCACAGCCTGCTCGGCATAGCTAAAAGTACATCCTAAATTTTTACCATCACCTAACAAACGTTTAAAATGAGGTAAATCATGTGGCGTAGATATTATTAATATTTCGTTGATGCCAGCCATCATTAACACCGATAAAGGATAATATATCATTGGCTTATCGTAAACCGGCATTAGTTGCTTGCTTACCGCAAGTGTTAAGGGGTGTAATCTAGTTCCTGAGCCTCCAGCTAAAATAATTCCTTTCATTGATTTAATATATTTGGTGGCTAAAATAGGAATTTATTAATAATTCAAAGTAAAATTGATTTAAAATGCTATCAAATATTAACTTTAAAGCAAACATGATTTATTAAATTTGTCAAAAATCTTTAAGCATGAACAAACATTTAATAGTTGCACTTCTATTTCTTTTACCCTCAAAAGTATTTACACAAACTAAAATTAATGTGAGTGGGAATACTGATGGCAATGTAGCTTCGGTTCGTATTAATTATCTGCCTTATTTTATTGAAGAGCTTATTATGACTGACTCACCAGTATTAAATGGCACTGCATTTAAATCTGAATTCGACACGTATTTGCCGCAATGTATCAAAGTAAAGGCTGATTCTTCAACCTATTTTTTATTAGTGATTCAAGAGCAAGACGAAACAGTGAATGTTAGAAAAGGTCAATCGGATTTGGGAATCAACAATGAGGTAAATTTTTATACTAAAAAAGATAAATTAGAAGGTGTGGGAGGTGGTAAAAATGCCATTCAGCAATCATTTTACAATCAGTTTAGACAAGCCTTTACTGATAATTATGATAGCCTAATTAATAAATCAAAAACTAAAACGATTGATGCATTTGAAGATGAACTATTTACTTTAAGGAAGCAAAAACTCAATTGGCTTGAAAAAGCTAAACAAGAAAATCCTTTTGCCAACCATATTGCCACATTCATAAAAAAAGAAATTAATTATGCGTATTACGCCACACTAATGGGTTTTGTAGCGAATGATTGCCTTCTTAAAAACACAGCTTTTACGAAGGCTTTACCTGGCACGATGAGTGAAGAAATAAAACAAATGGAGTTGAATGCAGAAGACATGCTTTATAGCGAATGGTATAGATTGTATCTTCAAAACTATATAGCCTATTATGCAAGTGAAGCTTTAAGTTTTAAATCGCCAAGCAATTTTACCAACCAAGTACGAGAAGAAAATAAATTGATTGAAAGTTTGTTGAAGGGCAAGTGTAAGCAATACGCATTGGCAAAATTACTGCTGCATAGTTGTGAAAAGATTGAATTAGATCTTTCAAAATCTATGCTCAATAAATTAAAAGAATTAGACAAAGAAGGTAAAGTTTACAAATATGTGCAACAGCAATGTGGTGCATCTATGGCCGCTAAAGCAGCTGAAAAGAAAACCGAAAAACCAATTATTAAAACAAGCAGTAATTACCCTGTACTTGTTGATGAAAAAGGAAAGGAAGTTTACATTGATCAATTTAAAGGCAAGGTAGTGTATATCGATTTTTGGGCAAGCTGGTGTGGGCCTTGTCGCCAACAGTTTCCATTTTCAAAAAAACTTCACCTATCAATGTCAAAGAAAGAACTCGAAAAAGTTGTATTTCTTTATATATCTATTGATGATAACGAAGAAAATTGGAAAAGAGCCATTGAACAAAACGGCTTAGAAGGCATTCAAGGCATAAGCAAAGGTGGTTGGAGCAGCGAAGTATGTAAGTTTTTTAACATTACTAGTATTCCACGTTACATGATTTTAAACAAAAGCGGTAGAATTGTGGAGCAAGATGCTAAAAGGCCTGCAGATGAAAGCTTGAAGGATGATTTGCTTAAGTTGATGGCAGAGTAGTTTAAGCAAAATTTGGAATTGGGATTCGTAAAATTAAATGAGCAATTATTTACAAAACTGTTTCATAATAGGAATTACAGCTTTATAACCCGATTTTTTTGCTTTATATAAATCTTTGCAAGCACCTTCTTTATCGTTTAATTTGATTTTTGCTTGCGCTCTTAAGGCAAATGCCTTTCCATTATCAGCATCATTTTCTAATGCTTTGTCGCAATCTTTAACTACACCTTGGTAGTCTTCAAGAAAGAATTTGCATTCTCCTCTACTATAAAACACCTCTGCATCACTCGGTCTAAATCTTAATATTCTGGTAAAGTAATTGGCAGCCGCTCTGTATGTTTTCTGTTTGTATTTTATTTCAGCTAAAGACTCCCATGCTTCTTCAGCATCTCTTGTATTAGGGCTTAACTGAGTTACCATTAAAAAATCCTTTTCTGCTGCATAGTAATCTTTCAAGTTCATGTATGTTTTTGCACGTTCTACGTATACAAAAACATCATTAGAATCTATTTTTTTTGCCGCACTAAAGTCGTTAATAGCACCGTTAAAATCATCAATTGCATCCTTTGCAATTCCTCTATAAATATAGGCGTCGGCCATTTTAGCGTCTAACTCAATGGCAAAAGTAAACTGCTCAATAGCTCCTAGGTAGTTCTTTTTTCTATAATGTTTTATGCCGCTATCCTTGTAATGAATGGCTTTATGCTGCGCTATTAGCAGTGCAGGCATTGAAAACAAAAACAAAAAAATGAAACTTTTCTTCAATTACTCTAAGTTTTAAGTGGCTTATTTAAACGAATTAACAAATTTCAATTCCAATAATCTAATAATAATGGACTAGCGAGGCTTTTTGTTCGACTAAACTTATAAAATAAATCATTATAAACTTCCTGTTCACTTAAATAATATATTTGATAGCCTTTTAAAAGATAATATTCCATCAATTTTGGATTTAAATAAAAAGCGTATTTCACCTTCCCATTATTTTTAGCGTCCATCTGTTCAATAATTATTTGATTAAACCACCATCCACAAATTATAATTGTTGGCGCATTCATTTTTGATACTTCTTTAAAAACAGCTGCGGTATAGTTTAGTTTATTCAAGCGCTTTGTATAATCACTTATTACTGGTCCTGTAAACGGATCAAGAAATAGCTCTTGCCCCGAAATGGTTTTTGTAATAACCATATTTGAATGTTGAGCACCTCGATAAGGATCGGTTAAATTAACACTCATTACAAATGATGAAAGCATAAGTGAAAAACACAGCACTTTAAAAGCTTGGGCGTTTAAAAAATCTGCAAACCACAAAATTCCAAAAGGCACAAGCAACATCAGGTAAGCCGATTTTTGTGGAAGCATTAAATAAGCCAATATCTGCAGGAGTGTTAAACTAAAAAACAAATATTTTAAGGCTAAGTTCCTACTTTTAAAATTAGGCTTTATGAACTTCAATATCAACAAAATGAAAATAACTATAAAAGCAAGTAGCCCTACCACACCAATACTGGCCTTGTATATAATTTTAGCGATTGAAGGATAGGGAAACTGATCAGAGTAGGTAAAGAAATCCCATCCATAAACACTTATAATTGGTATAAAGCACAAAAGTGAAACAATACCAAATACAAAACTAAATTTTAAAAATTGGGCTGGTTCTACTTGTTTATTATTTTCAAAATAGATATAAATTAAAAAAGGGATATATAACACCGCTGTATTAATTCTGCAGCCCACAGCCAAACCTAAAAACAAAGCAGCCCAAAATAAATTAAAATGTATAAGTGCATAAAAAGAAGCAACAGCAAACATGAGCGCCCATAAATAATCAATAGTACAAGTACTATTAATATAAACTACAGGCGTAAAAACCAATGCTAGCGCTGCCCATTCGTAATTTTTAAAGTTTAGTTTTTTTAAGGTGAGATAAAATAAGATAAAACAGATTACACTGCAAATAGCTGAAAAGAAATTATACAAACAAGGGCCGTGGCCCCAAAAAATACTGTAAATTAATTCATTTACTGGATGCCCTGGCAATCGAGAGGCTTCCATAACACCATACAGTTGTGTATGATAAGCAGCTACGGCAATTCCCCAACTATCTTCTTCAACACCATAACCAGCATTTAAAAAAGGCAAACGCGACAACAATACAAGCAAAGCCAATATGAACAACTTAAAGTTTTCTTTTAAAAGTAAATTATTCATACCCTAAAGGTTTATTGAGTGCTGTTTTTAACCACTAGTTGCAAGGTATTTCGGCTTCTTTGCTCTAATATTATTTCTTTATTTTTTATCAACTTATTTATTGACTCAGCATCATAATATCTTACAGTAAATAATTCAAGGCCATCGTTGTATTTTACATAAAAATCTTTCGCAAACTCTTCAATAATTGCAGCTCTTTTACTTGTATTATCAATGCAAATAGAGCAACTTAGTGCTGAATTTTGCATTAAATTAACTTTTATACGGAATGAAGCCAAAACAGCAAATATTTTACTGATGCTGTCCTCAACAATAAAAGAGAAATCTTTACCTGAAATACTTAATAAAAGTTGGTCTGGTTTATGAATAAAACAAGCCTGCTCACTATGCCCAGGCAAATTGTTTATTACAGTGCCTGATTCATGAAAATTTAAAAAAGACCTTACATAAAGTGGGATGTTTTTATTTTGAATTGGCTTAATGGTTTTAGGATGAATGACAGTAGCCCCGTAGTAAGTTAATTCTACCGCATCATGATAAGTTAAATGTGGCAATAGAACTGCATCATTAAACTTTTTAGGATCTGCATTCATCACACCAGCAACATCTTTCCAAATGGTTACTTGTGCTGCATTGCATAAAAAAGCAATAATACTTGCCGTATAATCTGAACCTTCTCGACCTAAAGTGGTGCTAAAGTTTTCAGAAGTACCGCCAATAAAACCTTGTGTAATACAAATGTTGTTTTGCCCATTAAAATAGCGCTCTTTACTATTGTTATAGAGGAATTCTGTAGCTTCCCAATCAACTTTAGCTTCGCGATAATTATTGTCGGTTCTAATAAAGTCTCTTACATCAATCCACTTATTTGCAACACCATCATGATTAAGATAATGACTTACAATTTTAGTAGAAAGGATTTCACCCATACTTACAACTTGGTCATAAGTATGGTCAAATGTTTGTTCTGGTGCTTGATCTAACATCCAATCAAGTTCTACAAATGCATTATGTAAATCAGTAAATACAGCATGATTGGGATTTTGGAAAAGTTCATTCAGTATTGCAAAATGATACGCTTTAATTTGAGTTAGCAATTTATTAGCATCCTCTAAATTAACATATAATGCTTTTGTAAATTCTTCTAAGGCATTGGTAGTTTTACCCATGGCCGAAATAACTACAAATAATTTTTCATTCTTATATTCTTTTAAAATATGGGCTACATTCCTTACAGAAGCTGCATCTCTCACTGATGCTCCACCAAATTTAAAAACTTTCATAGGCTTGTTTATTTTGCATTTTCATGACGCTATTAACGCTTTGTTTAAAATGATTTGTTGAAGTTAAGTTAGCTAAAATTCAAACAAATTTGTTAGTGCTACAATATTAAAGGATTTTTGTGAATAGATTGATTATACAAATGTGATTTATAAATTATGCCAATAATTTGACTAAACTGCCTTTGGGGCCGAGTTGTATTGCTTATGACTAATTTGGCTTAACAGTGCTGTTTAAAAATACTGAAGTAATAAAAATATTTGGTGTATTTTTACAGCCATTAAAAGGTTATTTCAAAAAGTATTCTAAGAAAAAATACATTTGCCATAGTTGCTGTTTTTGAATAATCGGTAAATGATAACTGAATAAATGCTTCAAAAAAAAATACTCACCATTGTTGGCGCTAGACCACAATTTATTAAATGTGCAGCGTTAAGTAAAGAAATTCGCAAGCACTTTAAAGAAATCATAGTGCATACAGGTCAACATTATGATACTGAACTTTCTGATAACTTTTTTAAGGAGTTAAATATCCCTTCGCCAGATTACAATTTGAATGCAAATTTGAGTATTGGCATTAACCAAATTGCCGACATCATGTTAAAATTAAACATTATTGTTTTGCATGAAAAACCTGATTGCATCATTGTGTTTGGTGATACCAATAGCACTGCTGCTGGGGCCATAGTAGCTGCAAAAAACAATATTAAGTTAGCACATATTGAAGCAGGCATGAGAGAATTTGACAAAAGCATTCCAGAAGAAACAAACAAACTTATAACCGATGTGCTGGCCGACTATTATTTTTGCGCAACGCCAACTGCCATAACTTGGCTGAGCGATATGGGAATTAAAGCACATGTTTATCATACAGGCGATATTATGATTGATTTAATTGAATCTTTTAGAAATCAAATAGAGGCCAACAAAGCTATTTTAAATCGTTTTCAAATAGAAAAAAAGCAATACGTTTTTGCCACTTGTCACAGGGCAGCAAATGCCGAAAACAAAGAAAACTTGAAGCAAATATTATTAGCACTTTCTCAAATAACTATACCCGTAGTATTCACGCTACATCCAAGAACTAAAAAAGCCATTGAAGCTTTTGAACTCGGTCATTTACTTCAATCTAAAAACTTGATAATTTGTGAACCACTGGGATATATTGATACTCAAAGTTTAATAATGAATGCAAAAGTAGTAATCACAGATTCAGGAGGTGTAACAAAAGAGTGCTATTACCATAAAGTGCCGGGCATTTTAACCGACAAGCAGACCGAATGGGTGGAAACAGTAAATGAAGGTTGGAATTTTCAAGCTGGGCCAAATGCAGAAAAAATTGTTGACGCGTATCACAATTTTAAAACTCCTGGCTTTCGGTCAAATGTGCTTGGTGATGGCAGTGCAGCGCATAAAACTGCCTCTATATTAAATCAATTATTAAATCATTAATGAAAGAAAATGTAATAATGTAAACCGTTTATTACTTTTGAGCTTAACCTTTTTATTTAATCCTTTGTATGAGCGGAGAGAAAAAAAACAAAATTATCATATTAAGTTACTTCTTTCCACCATGCAACATTACAGCTTCGCAACGCGCTTTAAGTTGGGCTAAATATTTGGGCGAATTTGGCTTTTACCCTATCGTAATTACACGCAATTGGGAGCGCCCGGTGCACTATCCAACAGATTTGCATCACGATACACATCAAACGGTTATACATCAAAAATTTGGAACTTATGAAGTGTATTACCTGCCTTACAAACAATCTTTTAGAGACAAATTATATACACAAAAAGAAAATACTCGACTTCCAAGAATGCGACAGTTGTTGACCTTTTGGGAATTAATTATGCAAAACTTTGTAGATTTTGTAATCCCATTTCGAAACTTTTATACATTCACTAAACAGTTTCTAAAGAAAAATAGCGACATTAAATTAATGGTGGTTACTGCCAATCCTTATGTACTATTCAAATTTGCCTATCGTTTAAAAAAGGATTTTTCGCGCTTAAAATGGATTGCCGATTATAGAGACGATTGGAATACAAGAATAGAATCACATTGGTATAATAATTACCCTTCAATAAGTAAAATTACCGCGGCTATTGAGCGTAGATCAGAGTTAAAATGGACATCTAATGCTGCTCTTATTTCCTCTGTATCCGAATTAAATACCGATAAAATTAGTGCTTTTTTAAATAAAAAAGGCGCTACCATTTACAATGGATTTATTCCCGAAGATTTTGAGCAATTTAAAAAAATTAAATTGTATGATGAGTTCAATATTACCTTTAATGGCACAATGATAGAAATGCAAGAGATTGTTATTTTTATTGGCGCATTAAAAAGAGTAATAACAGCATACAAAGGCAAAGCAAGTATTAAAATTAACTTTATTGGAACTGGCTATAATATCTATCAAGAGATGAAGATAAAGGCACTGATGGAGGGTTTTGAGAAGAATTTACACATTACGCATCGTGTGCCTCGTAAAAAAGTAATTGAAGTTCAAATGCGATCGCATGTTTTATTATTGGTTGCCTATGGCAATGTAAAAGGTGTAACCGGAACCAAAACTTTTGATTATTTAGCCACCAGAAAACCTATTATTTTGTGTCCTTCTGACCACGATATTTTAGCCAGGATAATTACAGAAACAGGACAAGGCATAATTTGCAATACCGAAGAGGAGTCTTACTTAATTTTAAAGGATTTGATTGATACTTGGCTAAGTGGCAAGGAATTTAAAATGAATTTAAATCAAGCGGCCATTGATTTTTATACCAGAAAAAAACAAACTGAAATATTGGCCAATCATTTGAAAAGCTTTGATTAGCATTTTATTAAATTTAGAATATATTTGCAACAGATAAATCAAAAAATGAAAAAACTTATACTTTTAGCATCCTTTTCCATTGCTTTACTGCAATGTTTTGCACAAACCAGTCCAGCGCCTTTTAACTTGTACAATGGCAATTATACATTTTCTGCTTGGGATAGCACTTCCGCTGCATTAACCTACCCAAATAACATGATGTTTCATACTTTGGGCGATCAAAGTCCAACAGAAAACAGTGTTGCAAATGGTGATTGGGCATGTACTTATGATACTTTAAATAGTTGTTGGGTTAGAGGAAAAGGCATCGAAGGAGTTGCATTTAAAAATATTGGCTCAAGTCAAATACCTGCTTGTATGATTAATGGTTCAGGTACAAGTGTATATGTGGGTGATGCAACGGTGGCTTTAAACACATTGAATTGCACAAATATTACAGTTTCTTGGATTGCAAGAATGCTAAACAGTTTTAATTTTGTAAACAGTCCGCCAAACCAAGTATCAAGATTTTATGGCATTGCCTGCCAATATAGGTTAGATACAATAAGTGCATTCATTAATTTACCGGGTGATTATTTATTTATTTGCAATAGCGATTCAGCAACCTATAAAGTTTTTGGCACCACAGATACGCTAACATCTATTTTACCTGATACTTGCAATAACCAAGCTTTAGTTGAAGTAAGATGGATTTATCATCAAACGGCTCAAAATGCAGGGGGGCCAAGACCTATTTTAGGATTAGATGATATTAATATTACAAGAGATATTGTGACTGCTAACGCATCAAAAATTAATAACAACAAACCATTGAACTTATACCCCAACCCAAATTGTGGTGGTAAAATTAATTTAAGTAAAACAACCACCTTTATGGTAGTTGATATGTTAGGTCAAACAGTAAGTAAATCGATATTTGCAAAAGAATTTGAAACTGACAATTTATCTAAAGGAATTTATTTTATTAAAACCACTGAAGGCGAAATAGTAAAATTTATAAAACAATAAACAGTAAAAAAACAGGCATTTTGTTGTTTACAAGCAAATAATCAATAAATTTACTTACAATTAATCATTGCAATTTAGAATAAAGCATGCGTTTAAAAACTTTCTTATTTTTATTACTTACAGGCTTAACAATTGCTTTAACTGCATGTCTTAAAAAACAGACTGCTTCGCCCATTCCTGAAATTGCTTTTAAAGATTTTCAAGCAAATAAAGACACAGCCAATCTTTACCTTAATTTTATTGATGGCGATGGTGATATTGGATTAACTCAAAACGACACTGTGGCGCCTAACAATTACAATTGTTTTATTTCATATATCGAAAAACAAAAGGGAGTTTGGGTGAAAAGAGTACTTCCTTTTGAGTTTAATTACAGAATTCCAATTATTAACACATCATCAAAAAAGAAAACAATTCAAGGGGAAATAAAAATTGCTATAAAGCCTTTTTACTATGATCCCTTTTCGAAGTACGATACGATTAAATATGAAATTTATATTGTTGATAAAGCACTAAATAAGAGTAATGTAATTAGCACCCCTGAAATTATTACACCTTAATTCAAAACCTATAATTTGTTAAAAACATTAATCAAGAGAATTTGTTGTACCTATTTCAGTTAAGAAAAAAAAAATCACTCTATGGAAATTAAACCAGGCCCTCTCCTTTCAGCTATAGAAACACCTGAAGATTTAAAAAAGTTAAGTGAAGAACAACTTCCTCAACTTTGCGATGAACTTAGGCAATTTATTATTGATATTGTTTCTGTTAAAGGTGGGCATTTTGGAGCAAGTTTGGGCGTGGTTGAACTCACAGTGGCTTTGCATTACGTATTCAATACACCTTACGATCAATTGGTTTGGGATGTAGGCCATCAGGCTTATGGACATAAAATTTTAACTGGCCGTAAAAATATTTTTCATACCAATAGAATTTACAAAGGCATTAGTGGTTTCCCAAAACGTAAAGAAAGTATTTACGATACTTTTGGTGTTGGGCATTCAAGTACTTCTATTTCTGCTGCTTTAGGAATGGCAGTGGCAAGTAGATATAAAGGAGAAAAAAACAGACAGCACATAGCAGTTATAGGCGATGGTGCAATGACCGCTGGTTTGGCTTTTGAAGGTTTAAATCACGGTGGTGTTGAAAACAGCAATTTGCTGGTTGTTTTAAATGACAATTGTATGAGCATTGACCCTAATGTTGGTGCTTTAAAAGAATATTTAACTGATATTACTACTTCTCACACCTACAACAAAGTGAAGGATGAAGTATGGAAATTACTGGGGAAAATAAGCAAGTTTGGACCTAACGCCCAAGAAATAGCCTCTAAAATAGAAAATGGCATAAAGGCCACCATGCTTAAGCAGAGCAATTTATTTGAGTCATTAAAATTCAGGTATTTTGGACCTGTTGATGGGCATGATGTAGTGCGTTTAGCTAAAATTATGGAAGATTTAAAAGATATTCCTGGTCCTAAAATATTGCATTGCTTAACCGTAAAAGGAAAAGGTTATAAGTTCTCTGAAGAAGGAAATCAAACCATTTGGCATTCTCCAGGGCTATTTAATAAAGATACTGGTGAAATTGTAAAAGTGGTGCCTACGCAACCTCAACCGCCTAAATACCAAGATGTATTTGGACATACCATTGTTGAGCTTGCAGAAAAAAACAGTAAAATAATGGGAATTACACCTGCCATGCCTTCAGGTTGTTCGCTTAACATTATGATGAAGGCCATGCCCGATCGCGCTTTTGACGTGGGAATCGCTGAACAACATGCTGTAACTTTTTCAGCTGGTTTAGCTACGCAAGGGATGTTGCCTTTTTGCAATATTTACTCTTCGTTTATGCAAAGAGCCTACGATCAAGTTATACACGATGTAGCCTTACAAAATTTAAATGTTGTTTTTTGTTTAGATAGAGGTGGATTTGCTGGTTCTGATGGCGCTACACATCATGGCGCATACGATATAGCCTATATGCGTTGTATTCCAAACATGATTGTTTCGGCACCAATGAATGAAGAAGAATTACGCAACCTGATGTATACTGCGCAGCAAGAAAATATGGGTGCTTTTGTAATTCGTTATCCAAGAGGAAACGGTGTAATGACTGATTGGAAAAAACCTATGAAAGCACTTGCAGTTGGCAAAGGGCGCAAATTAAGAGACGGAAAAGACATTGCTATTTTAAGCATTGGTCATATTGGAAATTTAGCCATTGATGCTTGCAATAATTTAGCTAAGCAAGGTATTGAAGCAGCACATTATGATATGCGTTTTGCAAAACCAATTGATGAGCTGCTGTTGCATGAAGTTTTTTCGAAACACGATAAAGTAATAACCGTTGAAGATGGCTGTGTTATTGGTGGTATGGGCAGTGCAGTTGTTGAATTTATGTCATCAAACGGCTATATGGCGCATGTAAAAAGGTTAGGTATTCCTGATAGCTTTATTGACCATGGTGAGCAAAAAGAGCTTTACGCAGAATGTGGTTTTGATGCGCAAGGCATTTACAATTGTGCCATTGAACTGATTGCAGAAAAGAAAAATGTGATGGTAAGTTAAACTAAATGAGCTGGAATAGCAGCTATTAGTTTCTTAGTATAATCAGATTGCGGATGTTGATATAAACGATCGGCCTCAGCCATCTCCACAATTTTACCTTTTTGCATCACAATAATATTATCACACATGTATTTTACCACTGATAAATCATGCGAAATAAAAATATAGGTCAACGCAAATTCCGCTTTTAACTCATTTAATAAATTAAGCACCTGTGCTTGCACCGAAACATCTAATGCAGACACTGATTCATCGCACACAATAAACTCGGGCTCTACCGCTAAAGTTCTGGCAATGCCAATTCTTTGGCGCTGCCCGCCAGAAAACTCATGCGGATAACGGTCGTAATGCTGTTCTGTTAATCCAACACGAAGTAATAAACTTAACACCTTAGCTCGTATTTCATCCTTGTTCTTTGAAATGCCATGAACTATCATTGGCTCTGCAATGGCATTACCAACAGTTATTCTTGGATTTAAAGATGAAAATGGATCTTGAAAAATAAGCTGCATTTTATGCCTCATTTTCAACATTTCAGCCTTATTTAAATCGAGCAAATGCTGATTATTGTATATAATTTTTCCAGCACTTGGTTCAATTAATCTTAAAATACTGCGTCCTAAAGTTGATTTACCGCAACCTGATTCGCCCACCAAACCAAGAGTTTCACCTTTAAACACATTAAAACTAACATCATCAACTGCATTCAACACACTTATTTGTGGTTTAATAAATCCTTTTTTTGTGATGAACTGTGTAGTTAATGCTTGCACTTGTAATAGCGGAGCTGCAGCATATAACTGATGGTGTGCGACCTCCCTTTGCTCCTTTCCTATTTGTTTTACAATAATACTTTCTGGCTTGCCATCTAAAAAATCGGCCACAGTTAATAGCTTTTCTGGACGGGAATTTAAAGGAGGTTTACAAGCCATTAAGCCTTTAGTATAAGGGTGTTGAGGAGCATTAAATATTTGATTAATATTACCTTGTTCCACTGTTTTTCCCTTGTACATTACTAAAATTTTTTGCGCTATTTGTGCCACAACGCCTAAATCATGCGTAATAAAAATCATACCCATATTGTACTCTTTCTGCAGGTCTTTAAGCAGTTCAAGAATGGTTTGCTGCACAGTTACATCAAGCGCTGTTGTGGGTTCGTCAGCTATCAACAACTGTGGCTTACAAGCAATAGCCATGGCAATCATTACCCTTTGTTTTTGACCACCAGAAAGCTGATGAGGAAAAGCGTTAAACATTTGCTCCACGCGCGGCAATTGAACCTGTTCAAATAAGGCCAACGTTTTTTTCTTTGCTTCTTTTGGGCTTAAATTTTGGTGCAGCATTAAAACTTCTGCTACCTGCAAACCACAGGTATGAACTGGGTTTAAAGAGGTCATTGGCTCCTGAAAAATCATGCTAATTTCATTGCCTCTTATGCGCTGAAACTCTTTTTCGGGAAGCTGATGCAATTGCTTTTGCGTATTTTCTTTATTGTTGAAATGAATAGCCCCTTTTGAAATTTTTCCTTGCGGAGGCAACAAACCCATCACAGCTAAAGAAGTAACAGATTTACCAGAACCGCTTTCGCCAACAATGCCAATTGTTTCGCCTTTATTTACAGTAAGATTTAAATCTTGAATAGCGTGTACTATGCCATCGTTGCCTGCAAAATCAATATGCAGTTGGTCAATTTGCAGCAGTATATCCTTATGCATTACAAGGCATTACAAATAATTGATTTCATCAGCATTAAAGCCTAAATCGCCTTTCATTTTTAAATACAGCTGCGCTAATGTGGCTACATCTTTTTGGCAATATTCAACAATACGTTTCAAGTTTTTTTCGATATAATAAACGCTTGCAACTTTGCTTCCATCTATATCGTCCTTTGGTGTTTTAATTCCAAAAACATGTGCTAATAATTCGAGAGAAGTATAGTTTTTATAATCGCCAAACTTCCACATTTCTAGTGTATCAAGATGTTGAATTTCCCATGGTTTTTTACCCGCTAAATTAAGCATTGAGGGAACGTTTAATCCGTTAATAAGTAATCTTCTGATAATATAAGGATAGTCGAATTCTTTCCCATTGTGAGCGCATAAAGCCAACTGTTTTTTTTCTTTATGCATTTTGTTCAAGTAACTCGTAAATTCCTGAAGCACTATTTTTTCATCATCATTATAAAATGATTTTAAATGCATTTGATAGGCATTATTTTGTGCCGTTAAATAGCCTGTTGAAATGCATACAATCTTACCAAATTCAGCATAAATACCAGCTTTTTGATAAATACTTTCTACAGTATCATTTTGATGCATCAAGCACTGCGCTTTTTTTTGCCAAAGATGTTTTTCAATTTCTGAGGTATCGTTGTAGCTTGCGTATTGAGGTACGGTTTCAATATCAATAAAAAGTAAATCTGTTGGCTTTAAATTTTCCATAATTTTAAGTTGTTAGGATTAAATAATCATGACTCCTTTTTTGTTCATGATTGGAATTGTGGTAAAATTAGCTTCGGTAATACTCTCGGCTAAAAATACATAACGTTTATCATACATTGTTTTATTCAAATAAAAACTTAACCAATACTCATTGTTAATGCCAAAAACTTCTTCAATAATTGGTTCAATTTTTACAAATGATTTTGGTGCAACTTCATCTAAAAAGTGTCTTAAAGTGGAAGTTCTCACTTTTTCTTCGTTCAATTCACCATAGCCTGTTGATGTTACCAAAACACCTTCTATTTGCTCTTCCTTTAAATTTATTAAATAACTGTTCCAAACAGTTTCTTCCAATTCGTTTTTTTCCTGCACAACAGCAATGGCAATATTTTCAACTTTTAATTCAGGAATATCTTTAATCATAAATCACTAATTTAGTTTTTGAATTCAAATCTAATGCTGCATCAATATAAGTGTATAAATCTTTGGGATGATCATTAATTTTCTCCTTACTTCTTTTTTGGCCTAAGCGCACCATTAAAACATTTTTATCGGGAATTGCTACTATATATTGACCTAAAATACCACGGGCATAATAGATGTGCATTCCTTTATAATCAAGCATCCACCAGCTATAGCCATAACGATTGTTCGGCTTATTTTCTTCATCCAATAACTGCGCAGGTATAATTGATTTTTGCACATACGCTTCAGGTACAATTTGCTTTCCATTCCAATTGCCATTATGCATGTATAGTGCACCAATTCTAGCAAAATCACGCGCATTGCTATTAAAACAACAGTACGCTTTTTCTACACCATCATTATCATCTAAACTCCAAAAAGCAGCTTTAGAAGCACCAATAGGAATCCAAAGTTTTTGTGACGCGTATTCACTAATACTCATTCCTGTTGCTTTTTCCAATACAAAAGCTAAAAGTTCGGTATTGCCGCTTAAATATTTAAATACTTTGCCAGGTTCTTCAGTAAGTTTATACTGCATGGTAAGCTTTCGAATATCAGTGCCATAATAGGCTTTAGCAGGATAGGCAAAAGGACTAACATAATCTTCATCAAAATCAATTCCAGAGCTCATGGTAAGCAAATGTTTAACAGTTAGTTTTGCGTTAAGTCCAGTTTTATATTCAGGAATAAAATCACCAACAGGTTCATCAACATTTTTAATTTTTCCCTCACCAATAGCAATGCCAACCAATACACTTACAAATGTTTTAGCCATGCTGAATGAATTAGTTATTGAGCCTTTGGCACCTTCATCCCAATACTCTTCATAAAGCAATGAATCATTTTTGAATACAAGAAATGCAAGTGATTTATAATCCTCTAATGCTTTACGCGCAGGTACAGTAATTTCAATTTTGTTATAGCTTTTTGCAAGTGCCCAAGGTTGTTCTTTAGCAGCCTTAATTTCATTATTTTCGAAAATGGTATACTCTAAAGGAGAAGGTCCACTTCTGCCTTTAAAATAAGTGTGTTGAAGCCCTTTGTAAATATGTGTATTACCTGTAACAATAATAAAAACATTGAGCACTAAAAGCACAATTAAAAACCATTTCAGAAAACTTTTTAAGAATTTCATTTTTATTTAATTTATGAATTCAAATTCTTTCACTCACTTGCACTATTTCTTTATTGATTTCATCTGATTCAATAACACCATCTCTTAAACGAATAATACGATGGGCATGACGGGCAATATCTTCTTCATGAGTAACTACAATAATGGTATTTCCTTTTTTATGAATTTCTTCGAACAGTCCCATAATTTCAACCGAAGTTTTTGAATCTAAATTTCCAGTTGGTTCATCTGCCAAGATAATTGCAGGATTGTTTACCAAAGCTCTTGCCACAGCTACACGTTGTCTTTGACCTCCAGACAGTTCATTGGGCTTGTGTTTCACACGATTAGCTAAACCAACATCATCAAGTGTTTTAAGGGCTTTTTGCTCGCGTTCAACCTTACCCATGCCTGCATAAATTAATGGCAAAATAACATTATCTAAAGCTGTAGATTTAGGCAGCAAGTTAAAGGTTTGAAAAATAAAGCCGATTTCCTTGTTGCGTATTTGTGCCAATTCATTATCGTTTAAAACACTCACATCAGTGCCATTTAGAATGTACTGACCTGAAGTTGGTGTATCTAAACAACCTAACAAATTCATTAATGTAGATTTTCCTGAACCACTTGGGCCCATTAAAGCTACATATTCATTTTTATTAATATTAAGATTAATACCGCGCAAAGCTTTCACTTCTTCGGCCCCAATACTAAACGACCTAACAATATTGTTTAAAGAAATAATTGGTTGCATATTATTATTTAAGGTAGCTAATGTAATATTTTTGATTTATTTATTGCCTACTATGTTTAATTAAGAATTTTATAAAGTTCTGATTTATTTTCACATCATACCGTGCCAGTTTTATATAAATTCTTGGGATTAACATATTTTTTGCATAAGTTCGCTCTCCCAAAATTATAAAAATATGAAAAACAAAATACTTTTTTTAGGAATAATCCTTTTAAACATTCTTGGAGTTAATGCATCAAAAGCTGCCTGTGGCGTTGGCCTATCAGAAATTATTGTAAATATTGTGCCTGACAATTACCCCAACGAAATATCATGGGACATCAAAACAGGTGCTGGAGTTATTTTAGCTTCAGGTAATTATATTGGTGATACCGTTTGTGTTCCTGCCAACAGCTGTGTTATTTTTTCAATACATGATTCTTATGGCGATGGTATTTTTGCTCCAGGTGGTTTTTGGTTGTACTTAGACGGAGTTATGGTTACAAGTGGTGCAGGATATGGCTACGGCACATCACATGCTATTGCTTGCCCTCCAGGAACATATTGTACATCTGCCTTACCAATAGCGTTAGGAACCTATACTTCTAATTTTGAAGATAGTTGGTATGTATATAATTGCACCACAACAGGAACTTATGAGGTAAGCACTTGCAGCACAAATACATGCAATACCGCTATTTGGATGTATTCTAACTGCACTGGTAACTATACAGAAGATGCTACAGGTACTTATACTTTTAACGATGATTTTTGTGGTCAACAATCTAGAATAATTACTACACTAATTGCTGGCAATAGCTATTACATAAGAATTGGTGATATTTTAGATGGTTGTACAAGCCCTATTAACTTTAATTTTTCTTATGTTGGCCCTATTACAGGCTGTATGGATCCTGCTTCTTGCAACTTTAACCCTATTGCAACAGTAAGTGATAATAGTTGTATTTATTATCCCAATCCATTGTGCCAAGGACCCGATTTAGAATTCGACTCCACTTCTTTAGTCAATTCTTTTGCATTACAAACCGTAGTAGCTGGAAATTGTGATATACAAGAAGGCTGTTTGTTACAATATGGCACAAGGAGCGTTATTCGCTTTACCTCAAAAATTAACAACGTAGGAACACTTGATTACTATTTAGGAACAGTATCAACTCAGCCAGGTATGTTTAATACTAACAATTGCCACGGACACGCACATTACGAAGGTTATGGCGATTATCGTTTATACGATATGAATAACAATATTATTCCGGCCGGACATAAAAACGGATATTGCGTAATGGACCTTTGTGGTTTTGGACAATATAATTGTGGCAATATGGGTATTTCAGTAAATTGTTATGATGTATATGGCGCAGGCACCCAATGCCAATGGATTGATATTACAGATGTGCCAACTGGAGATTACAGATTGGCTGTTATTATCAACGCACTTCATTTACCTGATGCTTTTGGCCATCAAGAAATTAACTATGTAAACAATGCCTTGCAGGTTTGTATGCACATTGAACAAGATTCAATTGCTGGACCTTCATTTAGTTTATTACCAACATGTACACCTTTTGTTGACTGCGCTGGCATACCAGGTGGCGCTTCTGTTGTAGACTGTAATGGTGTTTGCGGTGGTGGTGCTTTTGCGGGCGACCGCCAAGGCGATGCATTACTTAATTTTACTGATGTTGATGTTTATTTGGATGATATTGAAACAAGTGTGAACAATACTGTTTCTTGTATTGATGTAAGCGGCAATGGAACAGAATCAATTTATGATGCTGAGTTGGTGAAATGGTGCAGCAAAAATTCTTATATATTATATCCTGGCGGAAGCCCTCAATATAACTGTAACTTCCCAAGAAATGTGACCAACCCTAATGAAAACACAAGTTTAGAAATTGTGAATGTTAATCTTGCTGGTGGTTATTTAGATGTTTATATCAACAATCCAAGTTCAGATATCATGGCTTTTCAATTTAATATAAGCGGTGTTTACATTCAAAGTGTTGTAAGTTTAGTTAGCAATGTAGAATTTCCAGTTGATTTAAGATTTAATGGCAATACAAACGCAATATTTGGTATTTCTCCTGTTGACTCAACGATAAAGCGTGCCAATAATCCACAAGGCTTAGTAAGAGTTTATTTCTCAGGTGTGAGCCAAAATTGGATTTGTATAAGTGGAATTACAGATATTGTAAATTCAAATGCTGAAAGAACCTCTTCATCAATTACAGGTGCATGTTTCCCAGCTATAATTACTGATGTAGTTGAAAATGATAATCTTTTATACTTTCATTTAGTGCCAAATCCAGCAAATGATAATGTAACAGTAATGTTGCAAAATCCATCTGGAAAAGCAATGACTGCCTCTATATTCGACTATTCTGGTCGTTTAGTAAAAGAAATGAATATTGCTGCCCATCTTTCAAAGTTTAATATTGACTTAAATGAAATGAGCAATGGTATTTATTTTATTAAAGTAAGCAATGATAGTTTCTACAGAGTAGAAAAATTAGTAAAGCAATAATCAGCTTTATAATATTTAATAAAGGCCCGTCAATTATGGCGGGCCTTTATTATTTTTAAAATCTCCAATACATATTATACCGAGGTGATTTATAAATTATACCAATAATTTAAAATCTTACATTGGTAAATGCCGACCGGAAAAAAGTTTGGGACAAATGCTGTGAAACAAATTTGGGCCATTAATTATACCATTTGTATTTATTAAATACAATGCCGCATCTCTAAAACCTAATCTACGATTATAGCTTCACTAATTCATTTTTTAGCTTGTTTATTGTTCATTATTTGTATTGCGAATTTCATTTTTTTTAAATATCATTACTGACTAATTTGCGCTTGCCATCATTGGCACAACTATTGAAAACCAATATAGCTTGCTAAGGTTTATAAAGTTATAAAAATAACACTATCAATCAATTAAGCAAAAAGGTTTAAACTTTAGCTGCTTAATTTTAAAGTTTTTAAAATCATGTGCTGACATTTTGTCCCAAACATTTATTTTTTTTGGACATCGTGACAAACAATTAAAATGAAATAACACTTATGGAAAACGATAATTTTAATTTTGAATTGAGGAATTTTGACAATATTGTTGATGATGAGGCAGAATTTATACCGCTTTTATCTGCTGAGGATGAAGAGCAAATGAATGCAGAGAAAATTCCTGATGTGTTGCCAATTTTATCATTGCGAAACACTGTACTTTTTCCTGGTGTTGTAATTCCAATTACAGTTGGAAGAGACAAATCAATAAAGCTTATTAAAGATGCTTACAAAGGAGATAAAATTATTGGCGTACTTTCACAAAAGGATGATAAAATTGAAGATCCTATACCGGATGATTTAAATAAAATTGGTACCGTTGCCTACATCGTAAAAATGTTGCGCATGCCTGATGGCAATACCACTGTAATTATTCAAGGCAAAAAGCGTTTTGAATTAAAAGAAGTAGTGCAGCAAGACCCTTACTTAAAAGCATCAATCCTGCCTTTTGAAGAAACCAGACCCGGTAAAAACGAAAAGGAATTTTCAGCACTTGTAGCTTCACTTAAGGATTTAGCATTGCAAATCATCAACAAGTCGCCAAATATACCATCTGAGGCAGCTTTCGCCATTAAAAACATTGAAAGCCCATCTTTTTTAATCAACTTTATTTCGTCAAACATGAACGCACCTGTTGCCGAAAAGCAAAAGATGCTGGAAGTAGCCGATTTAAAAGACAGAGCTACCTATGTATTGCAACATCTTAGCAAAGAATTGCAAATGTTGGAACTTAAAAACCAAATACAAAGCAAGGTAAAGGTCGATATGGATAAGCAGCAAAGGGACTATTTCCTAAGTCAACAGCTTAAAACCATACAAGAAGAGCTTGGTAATTCAATAGAAAAAGAAGTTAGTGAATATCAAAAGAGAGCAGAAAAGAAAAAATGGAGTGCTGAAGTTGCTGAAACCTTTACTAAAGAGTTGCAAAAACTACAACGCATGAATCCTAATTCTGCAGAGTATTCGGTGCAAACCAATTATGTAGATACACTCTTAGATTTGCCTTGGAACGAATATACCAAAGACAGATTTGACCTAAAAAAAGCGCAAAAAATTTTAGATGATGATCATTTTGGCTTAGAAAAAGTAAAAGACCGCATTATAGAACATTTGGCAGTGCTAAAAATGAAAGGCAACATGAAAGCGCCCATCCTTTGTTTATATGGCCCTCCGGGCGTTGGTAAAACATCTTTGGGGAAGTCAATAGCCAAAGCGCTTGGAAGAAAGTTTATACGCATGAGTTTGGGTGGCGTGCACGATGAGGCAGAAATTAGAGGACATCGCAAAACATACATTGGTGCTATGCCTGGCCGAATTGTTCAAAATATAAAAAAGGCAAAATCATCAAACCCTGTTTTTATTTTAGATGAAATTGATAAAGTGGCAAGCAGCTATCATGGCGATCCTTCTTCTGCGCTTTTAGAAGTGCTTGATCCAGAACAAAACAATGCCTTTTATGATAATTTTTTAGAGTTAGAATATGATTTAAGCAAAGTAATGTTTATTGCCACAGCCAACTCGTTGAGCACCATACAGCCTGCCCTGCGCGACAGGTTAGAAATTATTGATGTAAGCGGTTATACGCTCGAAGAAAAGCTTGAAATTGCAAAACGTCATTTAGTTCCCCGACAGTTAGAAGAGCATGGTTTAAAGAAAAGCCAATTACAATTTACTGATCCTGCTTTAGAAAAAATTATTGAAGATTACACCCGCGAAAGCGGTGTGCGTGCGCTTGAAAAGCAAATAGCCAAAGCCATTAGAGCAAACGCGCGTTATATTGCCATGAAAGAAGCATACAACAGTAAACTTACTCCTACTGATATCAAAAAAATACTTGGACCGGAAATGTTTCATCGCGATAAGTATCAAGATAACAGTGTAGCTGGAGTGGTTACTGGTTTAGCTTGGACATCGGTAGGTGGTGATATTTTATTTATCGAAGTGAGTTTAAGTAAAAGTCCTAAAACGGGTGGCAAGTTAACTTTAACAGGAAATTTAGGCGATGTGATGAAAGAATCGGCAGTGATAGCGCTTGAGTACTTAAAGTCGCACAATGATATTTTCAATATTCCATCGGAAGTTTTTAGCAATTGGAATATCCATATTCATGTGCCTGAAGGCGCTACTCCCAAAGATGGACCTTCGGCTGGTATAACAATGCTTACTGCGCTTACTTCGGCATTTACACAACGTAAGGTAAAAGCCAATTTAGCTATGACTGGCGAAATTACATTAAGAGGAAAAGTATTGCCCGTAGGTGGCATTAAGGAAAAAATATTGGCAGCTAAACGTGCGGGTATTAATGAAGTAATTTTGTGTGCCGAGAACAGAAAAGACATTGAAGAAATTAAACAAGATTATTTGACAAATATGCAGTTTCATTATGTAACAGAAATGGAACAGGTGATCAAATTTGCGCTTACTGATGAAAAGGTTGATCGTGCTATTGATCTTCAAATTAAAGAAGAAAAATAAACGCAAATCAATTTAAATAAATGTTGTTTTTAACAGCAAATTTGAGCTCAACAAAATTTTGTAATAATATCAAGCGCTCACGGACTGTTTTGTATTGAAAGAATAGCGAGCTATTTTGAAATTATAATGGGATTATGTGCTTGAGATTGAAGTAAAATGATTTGAGTAAATTTCTAATGAGAATTTGGGTTTAATCAAAAATAGTTTGTGAGCGCCATATTTTCTTTAAATTTAAGCCATCGCATCAGCCAATTCCCTCACCATTTCGGGTTTTTCTTCAAATAAATTTCCAACCACAATAACATCGGCACCAGCTTTGCAGCAAGCTGTAACGCTTTTGGCGTCTTTAATACCACCTCCAATAATCAATGGAATATTTATTTCATGTTTAACAGCCTTAATCATATTTAGTGGAACCGATTGGTATGCGCCACTTCCAGCATCCATATAAATCAATTGCATACCCAACATTTGTCCAGCCAATGCTGTAGCAGCAGCTATTTCGGGCTTGTTTGACGGAATAGGGAAAGTATTACTCATATATTGAACAGTGGTTGTTTGCCCACCATCAATTAACATATAACCTGTTGAGATGGTTTCTAAATTAGCTTCTTTGATTAATGGAGCAGCAAGTACATGGTTGCCTATCAACATTTCTGCATTTCTACCTGAGATCAATGAAAGCAATAAAATAGCATCAGCATTTTGACTAATTTGCATGGTGTTTCCCGGAAAAATGATTACGGGCACATCTGTTTCAGCTTTTAATAGCTCAATTGTTTTATCAAAGTTGTTCTTGCGTAATAAACTGCCTCCCACCAAAATAAAATCAACTTGATTGGTTTTGGAAAGCTGCTGTGTAAATTGCTTTAAACTGTCAACATGATGTTTATCGGGATCCACTAAAACACAAAACTGCTTTTTTGGGGCATCAGTAAATTGGCTGTAAATATTTTTTACCATATGGGCAAAAGTAAATCATTTTAGGGATTATGGCAAATAGAGAAAGTTATTGACTCAAATTACTCTAAATATAATTTGTAAATTTGCATTTGTGAAAGAGAAAAATTTATTTGTAATTGCTGGATGCAATGGAGCTGGTAAAACCACAGCTTCTTTTACAATTTTGCCGGAAATCATTAAATGCAAGGAATTTGTGAATGCTGATGAAATTGCGAGATGAAATTGCGAAAGGTTTGTCTCCTTTTCAACCTGAAAGTGTTTCGTTTGAATCTGGAAGAATAATGCTTAACAGAATTGATTAGTTGTTTGCCGCTAAAATAAATTTTGCTTTTGAAACAACACTCTCTTCAAAAATTTACAAGCAAAAAATTAGAAGAGCCAAAGCAGAAGGTTATTTATTACATTACTTTTTTTTTGGTTGCAAAATACGCGCTTAGCTAAAGAAAGGGTCCTTATTAGAGTGTTAGAAGGAGGTCATCACATCCCTGATGAAATTATTGAAAGGAGGTATATTAGAGGAATTAAAAATTTATTTTCTTTATATTTGCCTATTGTTGATGAAGTTATGATTTTTGATAACTCTAATGGTAAAACGGCATTAATAGCTGAAAAATTGTTTGATACAGAAATGAAAATTATTGATGTTGAAAAGTATAACACGTTAAATGGATACATAAATGAAAGAATATAAAAGAACAGAACAGCAAGAAAAAATTTTAGCTGGAATGGAATTAGTTTATGAGCGACTAATTGCATTTAAAAAGAAAATGAATAGTGAATTGGTTATTTTAAAAGATAACAAAATAGTTAGAGTTAAACCTTAAATCATTTAAACTTTTACTTGATTTTTTTTGTCATTGCACCTGGGCAGTTTCATGCTAATTTTCTTTAAATAACTGTCTTTAATAAAATTAATAAGTAAGTTTTGGTTCAAACTTTTTTGTGTTCCGATTCAATGTATTAATTTTTAATATTATTTATACTGACAAGTGCAAATTACATAACCTCCAATAAATAAAAAGTTTCCTGTAATTTCAACCTCCTCATTATTGATTATTAGTACACCGTTTATTGTGTTCATCTTATCTGTTTGCAGTTCTTTTAAAATAATATGCTTTTTAAAAATAAGTCCTTTTTTGCCATATAATTTAAAGGCCGCTTCTTTAAAACTCCATACCAAATGATAAAACATAAACAGTTTTTCGTTCCCGAAATGTTTAAAAAGTTCCTCTTCTTCTGAAGAAATAAATTTGTCTTTTATGCGGATTATTTTTTCAGAAATTAGTTCAATATCCACACCAATAGGGTTATTTTTATGAGTAGCCAACAATGCATAATCGCCCGAATGTGAAATGGAAATACCGCCAAAGCCAAAGCAGTGTGGTTTTCTGTAATCATCGTAGTAAATTTGTGCATTTTCGCCACACATTTCTTGAGCTAGCAATCTTGTACTAAGCCATTGTTTTTTATGCTTTTCGTGATTAATTGCTGCAAAATCATTTAATTCATAGGCATGGAGCGAACTTATTTTAAGCAATGCTTCCGATGACTCACTCATTTGCCAGAAACCAAGTTTAAGATCACCCCCTAATTTACTAATATGTGATAATGGCATAATGTGAATTAAAATGTCGCCAATTAACGCAATTATCTGTAAAAAGACACATTTTTTTAAAGAATAATTATTTCTGTATCGTTTTTTAAAAAATATTATTCATCTTTGTAAATCGTTGGAGCTGTTACCTAAAAGTTTAGGGTAATAGCCAACTAAATCTTAAGAAAATATATCATTGCTATGATAAAATTAAATTTAAAACGAAAGTTTGTATTAGCTGCTGCAGCCTTAACAATTTCATTTACAGTAACTAAAGCCCAAGATGGCTTGTTCCCGTTCGAAGAAAAAGGAAAGTACGGATTCATCAATCAAAGTGGGAAAGTAATAATCACCGGCCAATATTCTTTTGCAGATCAATTTTACGAAGGACTGGCTGTGGTAAAAGAAAGTGGGAAAAAGGGTTTTATTGATAAATCTGGTAAAATGGTTATTGCTGCTCAATTTGATGAAGCTTATAAGTTTAAAGATGGATTGGCTGTGGTTAAAAAAGAAGGAAAATGGAAATACATTGATAAAACAGGAAAGGTTGTTATTGAATCAAATGCCGACTATACTTACAATTTTAATGATGGTGCAGCCCGCTTCCAAAAAGGACTTAAATTTGGCTATATTGATAAAACTGGAAAAGAAATTTTACCTGCAACTTTTGAAGCCGCTTATGATTTTAGTGAAGGCTTAGCGCGTGTTAAAACAGGAAATTTTAAAACAGGAAAGTGGGGGTATATTGACAAAACAGGCAAAATGGTGATTGCTGCTAATTATGATGATGCCTTTGAATTTAAAGATGGTTTAGCAAACGTAAGAGTGGGTAATGAGGCCACAGGAAAATATGGTTTTATTGATAAAGCTGGCAAATGGGTTATTGAAGCACAGTTTGATAAGGCAAATCAGTTTAGCGAAGGTTTAGCTAGTTTTAGAGCAGGTAATTTTAAAACTGGCAAATGGGGTTATATGGGCAAAACAGGCAAAATGGTAATCAACCCAAAATTTGACCAAGCCATGCCTTTTTCTGAAGGGTTAGCATGTGTGAAAATTGACGGTACTTGGAAATATATTGATAAAACAGGTGAAGTTGTCATTGATAAAGATTTTTCTTTCCCATCTGATTTTAAAAACGATATGGCCTTTGTAAAAATAGGTGGTTTAAGAGCAGGTAATTCTGCTTATATTGATAAGAAAGGTGGATTTGTTTGGCAAGGCGCTAAATAATCAAAACATAAAAAAACTATATTAGGAGGTACATCACCTCCTTTTTTGTTTCTCTTAATTTAAAAATATTTTTATATGAATGCATACGTTTTTCCCGGTCAAGGCGCTCAGTTTTCGGGTATGGGTAAAGATTTATATCAAAACAGTGCTATTGTAAAAAATTTGTTTGATGAGGCCAACCAAATTCTGGGCTTTGAAATTACCCAAATTATGTTTGAAGGAACTGACGAACAGTTAAAACAAACCAAGGTTACCCAACCAGCCATTTTCTTGCATTCAATAGCAGTAATTAAGCATTTGGGTGATGCATTTAAACCTGCTATGGTGGCAGGTCATTCATTAGGCGAGTTTTCTGCTTTGGTGGCCAATCAAACACTTACTTTTCAAGATGCATTAAAATTAGTTGCACGAAGAGCAGATGCCATGCAAAAAGCTTGTGAATTGCAACCGAGTACCATGGCTGCCGTGTTAGGATTAGAAGATAAAATTGTGGAAGATGTGTGCGCTTCAATTACCGATCAAGTTGTTGTTGCAGCAAATTATAATTGCCCGGGCCAATTGGTTATTTCTGGAAGTATTGATGGTATTAATGAAGCTTGTGAGAAACTAAAAGCTGCTGGTGCTAAAAGAGCGCTTGTATTGCAAGTAGGCGGTGCTTTTCATTCGCCATTAATGATGCCAGCGCAAAAAGAATTAGAGCAAGCCATTAGTGAAACTTTATTTAGTGCTCCAATTTGTCCAATTTACCAAAACTATACTGCAAAGGCAGTTTCTGATCCAGGAGCAATAAAAATGAACCTAATCTCTCAATTAACTGCGCCTGTAAAATGGACACAAACCATGGAGCAAATGATTGCTGATGGCGCTACCAAATTTTATGAAGCTGGTCCAGGTAAAGTATTACAAGGCCTGGTAAAGAAAGTGAATAAAGATATTGAAGCAATTTCTGCCTAGTTCAATAGTTAAAAGCTAACCATTGCTCCAACCAGCGCTCGAAAAACAAGTTTTTGACATTCAAAGTGAGCAAGATTTTGAAAAGGCGGCACTTGCTGTCTTTCAATTTCAAGCCAAACAGAATGAGGTTTACAAAAGGTATATCAACTTATTAAAAGTAAACACTGAGGCAGTTACTTGCATCGAAAAAATACCTTTTTTACCGATTCATTTTTTTAAACAATTTCAAGTTGTTAGTGGGAAGTTTGAACCTGCTATTGTGTTTACATCCAGCGGCACCACAGGAATGACTAACAGTTCTCATTTTGTTAAAGATGAGCAATTATACATAAAAAGTTTTTTACAATGTTTTAGGCAATTTTATGGCGATGAAAAGGACTTTACGTTTGTTTGTTTACTACCATCTTATTTAGAAAGAGCAGGTTCATCACTAATTTATATGATGGATTATCTGGTGAAAGCCAGTGGCAAGCCGCAAAGTGGTTTTTACCCACAACTTAATGATGATTTTTTTGAAGTAATAAAAACGCTTCAACAAGATAAAACACAAAAAGTATTTTTTATGGGCGTTACTTTTGCTTTATTAGAATTAGCAGAAAAATATCCTACCGATTTAAGTAATTTCATCATCATGGAAACAGGCGGTATGAAAGGCCGCAGAAAAGAAATTACGCGTACTGAATTATACGAAATACTGCAACAAAATTTACAGGCAAAAGCTATACATTCTGAATATGGTATGACAGAACTTTTATCGCAAGCCTATGCCATAGAAAATGGTCATTTTTACTGCCCTAAACACATGAAAGTACTCATTAGAGATTTAAATGATCCAATTACTTTGCTCGAACCCACTAAATCTGGCGTTATTAATGTGATTGATTTGGCCAATATTTATTCCTGTTCATTCATCGCCACCCAAGACGCAGGTAAGCTTTCAATTGATGGAAGTTTTGAAGTGTTGGGCAGGGTTGACCATAGTGATATAAGAGGTTGTAATTTGTTGATGGTTTAATCTTCACAACTTGTAACTAAAGCCTACCTGCAATCCTACATTATTGTACTTTTGTTTGAAAGGAGCGTTTTTATTGGTCATGTTGTTGATATTGACGCGCGAGAATGGCACAATGTCAATGCCAAATTGAGGAGTAAAATTATAATGTGCTCCAGCTCTTAAAATTCCATTGTACATAATTTTTGTATAAACAGCCGTGCTTACTGGTGCTACCTCTGCCTCATCGCTTGTTAAATAATAACTTTGTTGACGGGTGAGCATGCCCACACCAATGCCTCCCTTTAAACTTAAACGCCATCTTTTTAAGCCCCATTCATATCCAAGTAAAACAGGAATTTCAATGTAACTAAAGGTGTTTCTCCCCTTTAAATTGGCTTGGTTGGCATCCTTAACTACCTGTAGTTTTTTTAGTTCATAATTCGTTTTAATGGTGTCAATGTTTTGGTTATACGTTGAATCGATAGCGTAATAGTAATTGGTATCGATGATAGTACTTTCTGTTACACTCAAAGGCAGTGAGGCGGTATAAAACAAACCTGAAGCTTGATCGTAATAAGTAACTGTTGTATCATGACTTATCATAATGCTATTGTATTGTAAGGCATAAAACATGGTACTGTCAACCAACCATGCACTGTTGTTATTGATGTTGATCACCAAACTATCAAATGGCACCATTCTGTTAAATCGATCGCTATAATTTCTTTTTTCACCTTGTTGATTAAAATTAAGGCCACTGGTTAATGTCCAATGTCCACGTTTTAACTCTAAGTCAATTCCAACATTTGGTTTAATGCTATTTGTTTCTTCACTTTTTCTTCTGCTCAAATAGTTGCTAGTGTTGCCCTCACTGGTCATTAGTTGCTTCATGCTATACATAGCACCGCCATATATTGAAAGGTTCATAAATAGCTTTGATTGGCTTGCCTTCACTGCAAGTAAATTGGCGTTAATACTTGCATTTGTTTCAGGATAAATGAGCGCACTTAGTGCTTTTGGTGAAAGATAAGCCAAAGGCAACTCAACCTGACTAAAATCAAGAGTTTTATAAGTATTATTTGTGCTTGATGATGTTGATTTATCAACAATGTAAGGATCGGGATCTTCAGTTTTAGCTTTAATTGGTTTTTGCGTTTCAGCGCTGGCAGTATTGCTTTCTTGCATTGCATTAGCATTACTTTCTTCAAATTCAGTATTAGTTAAAACAGGGTCTTTTGATTGGAGAAATCCATTAGTTGTAACACTTTTAGATGTATTACCTATGTTTGGTGAATTATTTATAGCAACAAGGGGTGCACTTGATTTTTCTGCCTCTTGTTGGATAGCTTCTGTTGTATTTATTGATTTGTTGATAGGCTTGCTAATAATTGAATTTTCTTTAGATTGCGTATTGAAATCAGCGGTATTACTAGATTGATTATTTTCAATAGGAGATGAATGAGCTGCATTTTCTGTTAGCACAATTTCATTTTTTGATGGAGATGTAGATGCAACTTCTTGAGCAGAAGAAAGTTGTTTTGATTGCTGTGCACTAACAGCCTTAAGCTTATCAACAGCTGCTACATTGCGATTGTAAATTAAAGCGGTTATGCCAATAGTAACAATCGCAATTAGGGGTAAAAGCCATTTTTGATACCACGCAATAACTACTTTTTCTTGCGCATTTTCTGTCAGCTTTTTGTCTAGCTGGGCCCAGTATTTCTCCTTTTCCTCAAACTGCTGCTCAGCCAGTTTCTTCTTGAAAAGGTCGTTGAGATTTTTCATTTTAATATATTTTTGCGGTCGTAAACAACTTGGTAACTTTATCTTTTAATGTTTCTCTTGCTTGATTTAAGTATCTTTTAGAAGTTCTTTCAGACACCATCAAATGTTTTGCTATTTCTTCGTGACGCATGCCTTCAATTTCAAAAAGATTAAAAACAATGCGTTCATGATCATCCAAACTTTCAATTAATTTTAAAATATCGTTTGCCTGCAAATCTTTTTCGGCACTATTATATACTTCCTGACTGATACTGCCTGTCGATTTTAAGGATAAGTCATCAATGTGGGCTTCAAATTCTTTTATTTTTTTGTTCTTCCTAAAATCATCAATTATGGTATTGATGGTGATACGCTTAATCCAATATTCAAATGGCACTTCACTTTTGTATTTATCAAGCTGCGTAAATGCTTTAAAAAAGGCTTCGTTTACCAAGGCCGCAGCATCATCATTATTGTTTTTATATTTTCGGGCAATACTCATCAAAGGTTGAAAAAACAAATCGTAAAGTGCATATTGCGCCTTACGTTCGTTTCTTTTACATGCCTCTATAAGATTACTAAGTTGTTCCAAATTTAGGGGTAAAAATTAGTTCAATTTTGAATGAATTTTGATTGAAATTAACGATAGTTTTCATGGTAAAAAGGGGTAGATACAATTGCCATACCTACCCCTGCTGATGGAAAAGAGAGTACTAATGGTTAACTAATAGTTTAACCGTTTGAACTCTTTGGCTGGAGACAACCCTAACCAAATAAGAACCATTGGCTACATCTTGCAAATTAATTGCAACTGCTTTTTGACCTTTGGTTGTATTAATAAATTCTGTTTGAAGTAACTTACCTGTGATGTCGATAATTTCTATGATTGCAGCACCTGAAATCCAATCAGCATTAATGCTAAAAATTCCATGAGTAGGATTTGGAACAATAGTAATATCAGTCATTTCTTTTTCGCTTGCAAATACACTTAACAATGCATTTGGTTGTGGTGTACCTGAAACTAAAATACCCATATTTCCTGACATTGCATCGCGATATACATTGCCCAAGGAGTCAATCGTAATGGTATCACAATAAGTATCACCACAATTATTTACAGTGTCTAAAATACTCACACAAATTTCGTAAACGCCAGGATTATTAATTGTAGTAAAGGGTAAGGGATTATTACTAATAAATCCATTGCCAAACGACCAAGTATAAAGTAAATTACTACCCTGTGATGTATTGATAATGTTGATTAATCCGTTAGTATTTACCAGATTGGTTAAAATCATGAAGCCTGCAGTGCAATTGCCTTGGAATGGGTTGTTATTCCACCATGTTAAATCAACATACTCATTGCTACAAGTTGTGAACACACAACCGTTATAGGTAGTAGTTAAACATACTGTGTAAAATCCAGTACTTGCATAAATGTGTGATGGGTTTGCTGTAGTTGAACTTGTGCCATCTCCAAAATCCCAGCTATAGCTCGCTCCAGAAGGAAGTCCATTAGCAAGGAAGAACACTTCGCCAGGGTTGCCAAATTGATAGTTTCCGTAAGTGCTAAAACCTGAAAAGCAGTTGCCTGTTGGCGGTGTAACTGGTATTACTAAGCTGTAGCTTGATGAACAACCTGTGGCATCAATAATGCTTACTTCGGCCCAGTTAACTCCTGAGTTGTTGCTGAAATAGGTAATTGGGTTAGCACTTGCACTCACATTGCCATTAGAGAACATCCAATTGTAAGTAAAAGGTGGTGTGCCTGTAGGGTAAGCAAATAAATTATATAAACCATTAACTAAACTGTCTTGTGTGGCTGTTGTATAAACAGAACATCCTCCAACGGGATTACCAGGACTGAAATTATAACAAGTACTAGCATAACAACTTGTATTTGTATACACCAAATAAACACAATACTGTCCAGGTTGTGTTGGGTAAATAGATTGGGTATTTTCAGCTGTGCTCCAAGTATAGGTAACATTTCCTGTGTTGAAAGTGTCTGCACTTGCCATTAAGTAAACGCCACCAACCGAATCAATCATTTCGGTGATGTATGCATTGCAATTATTTCCAACGGTTAAATAAACGCAAGCACTATCGCCACAACCATTTGCATCAACAATATTTAAGCAATAGTAACCAGTTATACTTGCAGTTATTGATTGAGTTGTTGCTCCTGTTGACCACAGGTAAATTAGTGGCGCAACACCATTGCCTCCTGCGGTTAATATATAAGGTCCTCCTCCTACAATGTTAATTCCAGCTTGACAAGCTCCACCGCTACTATTGGTATAACAATCACTCGATTGACATCCAATGCTATCCATCACATTTACACAATAAGTTGCTATACCATTCATTACTGTTTGGTTATTTGATGTGTAGGTAATACCACCATCCCATGAATAAAGGAAAGGTCCAATTCCAGTGGAGGTAGCAATTAAAATATTTGTTCCTAATATCGGGGCCAAAGTTGTTGTGCAATTTGAAAAGTTTTGACAGTTTTGTGCGTTTACTGTAATTGTTGAATTAGCTGAAACAAATTGTGTGTAATTATATACTTGTGTTGGACTGCAAGAACTTAATTGTACAAATCCATTCGCGTAAGCAAACAACCCAGAATCTGGCATTTGCATGTAACTTGGAAAGCAATAATTATAAGGCAATTGAATATTTGCTAAAGTGTCAATCATGGTGTTAGCTATACCATTGCTATAATAGGTTAAATTTGCAATAATTGGCCCAGTAGGTTGTGGACCTGTTATGTTTACACAAACTTGAACATTAAAACCCTGTGCAAAGGCATTAGCACTTATTAAAAGTGCAAAGAATAAGTTGATTAATTTTTTCATGCTTATGTATGATTCGTTTTGCTTGATAAACGAAGTATTAAAAATAAAAGGGACAACAATTTGAATAAAAACGAAAAAATAATTGCAAAAAAAAACAGATGCTTATAGCATCTGTTTTTTTGAATAATATTTAATTTATATTACTTGGTGATAATAAGCTTACCGGTTTGCACATTGCTTTCAGAAATAACTCTTATTAAGTAATTACCATTAGCGATATTTTGCAAATCTAGTGTCGTATTTTTTAAACCCTTAACTGCAACAAAGTTTTTACTGAAAACTTGTTTCCCACTTAAGTCGATAACTTCAACTGTAGTTAAACCATTTAATGATTCAGTGTTTAAAACAACTAAACCAGTTGAAGGATTTGGCGAGATTGCGATATTAGCAATGTTTTCAACAGAGGCTAATGAAGTTAAAGTTGGATTAGGTTGTGGAGCGCCATATACTACAATGCCAACATTTCCAGATAGCGCAGCACGTGTAACATTACCCAATGAATCTACAGTAATTGTATCGCAGAAAGTACTGTTGCAAGCTCCTGTAGAATCTGATATTGTTAAGCAAATGGCATAAACACCAGAGTTAACGATAGTGGTAAATGGTGTAGGATTATTACTAATAAATCCGTTTCCAAAATTCCAGGTATAGTTTAAATTATTGCCTTGTGAGGTATTTACAATGTTAATTAAACCTACGCCATTGGCAGGAGAAGACATAATCATAAAACCTGCTGAGCAAGGTCCTTGGAAAGGATTTCCAACATTCCACCATGCTAAATCAACGTAAATACTGGTACATGAAGTATAGGTGCATCCATTATAAGCAGTAGTTAAACATGCATAGTAATATCCAGAAGCAGCATAAGTGTGTTGAGGATTGGCTTGTGTTGATGTTGAACCATCATCAAAAAGCCACAAATATGTTGCATTTGAAGGATTTGAATTACCAATATAACCATTGAAGAAAACTTCTCCAGCATTACCACTGGTATAATTGGCTTGATAACCAATACTAGAATAGCAAGATGGCGCAGGTGGTGCTGTTTGTACGCTTGTACTAAAACTAGAAACGCAACCATTGGCATCTGTAACAGTTACATTACCCCAGTTTAGACCACCATTAGTAAAAGTAACTGATGGATTTTGCAATATACTTGTACTTCCGTCAGAAAATACCCAAGAATAAGTATAAGGCGCTACTCCATTTGGGAAGGCCATAAAGTAAGCTATGTTGGTGTTTAATGAATCTGTATATGCTTGAGCACCAACACCACACGTAGGGTTGCCACCACCGCTGTTGCAATTTTGAGCATTAACGGTAATTGTTGTGCTGCCACTAATCATTTGTGAGTAATTGTAAGTTTGCGCTGGAGAGCATGAACTTAAGGCAATTGAGCCTGCTGCATAAGCAAACAATCCTGAATCAGGTGTTTGTAAATAAGCAGGAAAACATAAAGTGTATGGCAATGTTACATTGGCTACAGTTTGTGAAACGGTGTTAGCTATTCCATTTGAGTAATAAGTTAAGGTAGCAACAATGGGTGCGTTAGGTTGAGGTCCGGTAATATTTACACACACTGCAACATTGTAGCCTTGAGCAAAAGCAGTAACGCTAGCAAACAAGGCAATCATTAAATTAAGTAATTTTTTTTTCATAGT
>CAMBZU010000004.1 GCA_945872355.1 Chitinophaga pinensis | reverse complement strand
TTTTAATACATCAGTGGTTTGGTCGAAACAGTTTTGATCAATAAAAAATTTATTAGCATTTCTTTTTGTTGCCTCTCTACTTCTATTATGAAACAACATGCTCATGGCTTCTGCAGCTGCTGTTCCTTCATCTAATAATGAGGCATTTGCAATTTCCATTCCTGTTAAATCCATAACCATAGTTTGGAAGTTTAAAATTGCTTCTAAACGACCTTGTGCTATTTCAGCTTGGTAAGGAGTATAAGCAGTATACCATCCTGGATTTTCTAAAACATTTCTTTGAATAACAGCAGGTATAATGGTATTGTAGTATCCTAAACCCTGGTAAGATTTAAACACCTTGTTTTTTGCGGCAATTGTTTTTAAATGATTGTGATATTGATATTCGCTCATAGCAGAAGCAATATTCAATGGTTTTTTTAAACGAATGGCTGAAGGCACTGTTTGGTTAATTAATTCATCCAGCGACGCTGCGTTAATTGCTTTTAACATAGCATTTATCTCATGCTGACGAGGTCCGTTGTGACGATTTACAAATTGATCTGTATGCATTTTAGGAATTTTATAAAGAAATCTTGGTTTAGAAATATACAATTATAGACAACAAATGTAAGATGAAATAGTTGAATGTTCAAATCACTTTGCAAAGAATAATTCTTAATTAACTATCATTGCAAAGAATAAATTATTGAAAATTGGAAATTATAAAACATTATTTTAAGGATTTAAGTGAGTTGCAAATACAGCAATTTGCAAAATTAGAAGCTGTCTATAAAAGTTGGAATGAGAAAATTAATGTCGTTTCAAGAAAGGATATCGACTTGCTTTATGAAAGACATATTTTGCATAGTCTTGCAATAGCTAGGGTCATTAGCTTTAAACCCAATACAGATATTTTAGATGTTGGCACAGGAGGAGGTTTTCCGGGCATTCCTTTGGCTATTTTATTTCCTGAATGTAAGTTTACTTTAGTTGATAGTATAGGTAAAAAAATTCAAGTGGTGAAAGCGGTTGCTGAAGAATTAGAAATAAAGAATGTTGAAGCGCTTCACATGAGAGCCGAACAATTAAAAACGCATTATGATTTTGTGGTAAGTAGAGCAGTTGCGCCAGCGTTGGAAATTATTAATTGGACAAAAGAATTAATAAGTAAAAACCACTTTCACCAAAAGCCTAATGGTTGGTTATTATTGAAAGGTGGCGATTTAAAAGAAGAATTAAGCGCAGCTAAAAAAAGCTATAAAATTTACCCTATAAAACACTATTTTCAAGAAGAGTTTTTTACCGAGAAAGCGGTCATTTATATAAGTAGTAAGAAAAATTAATTATTTATACCAATATGAAATAAGTAATGGCCCAAATTTGTTTCACGGCATTTGTCCCAAACTTTTTTCCGATCGGCATTTACAAATGTAAGATTTGTAAATTATTGGTATAATTTTCAAATCACATTGGTATTACTTTTGATAAATGGGGAATAAAAAAGTGGAAGTAATTTACTTCCACTTTTTTAATTTAATAGGTTAAATAATTTTTATAGTTTTATTCGCGGGTGCGATTTACATTCCTGCTGAAAAACCTTGCGTTAATTTCTTAAATCTTTCATCTAAATCTTTTGCTAGGGTTTCTTGTTTATTCATTCTAGCAACTTGACCAATTCTCTGCATCACAGCCATGGCTTGTTGTTTTTCAGAATCAATGTTTTCGGCCAATTTGCCTTTAAAGCGGAAATAGTATTTTAAATCTTCTTCGTAAATATCTGCAATTTCTTTTAATAGATCATTTCCCTCCTTGCTCATTTCTAGTTTATAGTAAACCTCTGCAATAGGAAGCATAAAATAATTGTAAGGAATGTTTTTCCTTGGCATTTCTTTCATGCATTCAGCAAGTACTTTTTTTGCTTGCTCTTTTTTGCCCTCAAGTATTAATGATTCAGCTAAACGTGCAAAATTATTTCTTAAATTCATGGTCATGCGCAAGTTGTTTTCATCCATATATACACCATCAGTGCTCATGCCACCCCATTTAAACTTATTCATCATATTATTGTACATAATATTTGTATTGGCCCTGCCTGTTTGTCCATCATTGGTTTGCATGCGCATTGGAACTAAACGATAAGCAAGACCTTCTAATTGAAAATAAGGCTCCAAGTTCATATAGGCATCATCACCAACTGTAACAGCAAAATATATTGGTCTTTTCCAGTTGTTGGTGGCAATAATATCCATAATCATTAAGTCATTTTTCATGATATACTGCTTAGAAATTTTCCAAGGCATCGCTTTTAAAATTTGACTTTCCATTCCTTTTGGAATGGTTCCGTTATTTACAACTGTTGCGCTATCTACAGGAATTAAAACTTTGTCGGTAGGCAAGTAGTTTAATTCCATTCCACTTTGTGTTTGAATTTTGGCCTGTGCTTCTTCGCTACCTACAAACTCCATTAATTGTTTAATGTTATAATATTTAGTAGTGTCTTTAATAATATTTGGATTATAATAAACCGGCACATAATCTCTTGTTCCTTGACGATATTGTTCTTCCTTTAAAGTAAGCGGAATAGGGTCTGAGTCGTAAGCTTTTCTTCTCATTTGTTCAATGTACCAATCGGTATTTGAAAGACTTAGATTTACCACACGAACATCAGTTCTAATACCTTCTACTTCTTGCGCGTACCAGAGAGGGAAAGTATCATTATCACCATTGGTAAATAATATTGCATTAGGTGCGCAAGAATTTAAATAGTTTGCTGCAAAGTCACGGGCCGTATATCTATCACTGCGGTCATGATCGTCCCAACCTTCCTTAGCCATTAGTACTGGTGCCGAAAATAAGCCAATAACAATAGCAATTATGGTTGCTATGTTAGCTGAAATCTTTTTAGATAATAGTTCAGCAATACCATAAACACCTAAGCCTATCCAAATGGCAAAAGCATAAAAAGACCCAACATATCCATAATCTCTTTCACGTGGTTGGTAGGGTGTATTATTAAGGTAAATAATAATGGCTATGCCCGTTAATACAAACATTAAAAAAACAATAAAGCCATCTAACTTATAACTTTTAAAATGGAAGAAAAGGCCAATTAAACCCAATATTAATGGTAAGAAATAAAAACGATTGTACCCTTTATTTGAAGTCATGCTCGAAGGTAAATTTTCTTGTGGCCCAAGTCTAGCTGCATCAATTGGAGCAACTCCACTCAGCCAATTTCCTTTTAGAACACCACCATGGCCTTGTATATCATTCTGTCGGCCAACAAAATTCCACATAAAATATCTTGCATACATGTGACCTATCTGATACCTGAAAAAGAAGGTGAGGTTTTCACCAAAGGTGGGTTTCATCAATGTTTTGGCTTCTCCATTTTGATCAGTTGTAGTTATTGGCGTTCCTTGAATATCAGCCCAATCGCGATAGCCACTTACATGATTTCTTTGATCGCTATGCATACGTGGGAAAAGGGTACAAAAACGTTTATCATAGTTTGGAATACTATTTTTCTTATCTTGAGTAATAACATACTTACCAACCTTTGTGTCTTTTGTATATGTTGGGTTACCATCTTTATAAGGCTGCGCTGGATCAAGAGGTGCATTGTAATATTGACCATAAAGAATAGGCCAATCACCATATTGCTCTCTGTTAAGATAAGATAACAAATTAATTGCATTTTCTGGATTGTTTTCATCCATTGGCGTGTTTGCTTGTGAACGTATTACCAATGTAAAAAAAGATGAATAGCCAATAAGCAGCATGGTAATAGCTAAAATTCCAGTATTTAGTGCAGGTTTATTCTTTTTTGTGGTAAAATACAATCCCAAAACTGAGGCTGAAACAACAAGAATAAAGTAGAAAATAGTTCCTGAATTAAAAGGTAATCCTAAACTATTTACAAAAAACAATTCAAATTTAGCTGCCCAACTCACAATGCCTGGGATAATTCCAGCCTGCACAATTCCTAGGGTAAGCACAGCAATAATTGATGTAATAATAAATCCATTACGGGTTATTTTGTAACGTTTAAAATAATATACAAATACTATTGCTGGTATAGCAAGTAAGTTTAATAAATGGACACCGATAGAAAGCCCCATTAAAAAAGCAATTAAAATAATCCAGCGCAAGCTATGTGGCTCATCTGCCACTTCTTCCCATTTTAGGATTGCCCAAAACACAATAGCTGTAAAGAAAGATGACATTGCATATACTTCACCCTCAACAGCAGAGAACCAAAAAGAATCAGAAAAAGTATAAGCTAAACTTCCAACAATGCCGCTTCCAATAATAGTAAGCATTTTTGTTGTGTCTAATTCTCCCGACTTAAGCGCAATTTTCTTGGCGAATGCAGTAATTGTCCAGAAAAGAAATAGAATTGTAAAAGCACTGCAAATACCATTCATTGCGTTTATCATCTGCGCTGCGCCATGTTCATCAGAAAAAAGGGTAAAAAATCTCCCAATTAAATTAAACAAAGGGGCGCCGGGAGGATGCCCAACTTCTAATTTAAATGCTGTAGAAATATATTCCCCGCAATCCCAAAAACTAGCTGTAGGTTCAATTGTTGAAAGGTAAACGAAAGCTGCAATGAGAAATATTGCCCAACCTGTTAGCGTATTGATTTTTTTGTAGGTCATAGTATTGTTATAATTATCTTTTGTTTTAAAAAAAATATAAAAAGTATAAATTTGATTGATACCTTTTAAGAGGCTGCGAATTTATAAAAATAATTTTTGATACCTAAAAATGGTTGAAATAGGAAATTCGAAGGATTTTTTAAGTTTGAGTGAAACCTGGCTGTTTAAAAATTAATCCTTTGTATTATAAGCAATTAAGTTCTTTTTTTGTTTTGGCCGATAACGCAAAAACACTTATTTTGTTTCAAAAAGCAAAAAAATATTTGTTAAAACTAATTTTGTACCTAAATTGCGCTATCAAAACTAATTCAAACAAACCCATAATCAATAAACAACTATGTTAAACAAACCAATTAAAATTAGAAAGTTTGCCATGCTATCTATGGCACTCATTTTTTGGCTTTCAGGCATGAGTGTATTTGCTCAAAACAAGCAAGTAAATTCAACTGAGTCAGGAAAAAAAACAGTTCCAAGTGCTCAAGTAAAGGTTTCACTGAGTAATCAAGAGCCTAAGGTAAAAAAGCAAGATGATGCAGTTGTTGAAAGAGCTGCCAATGAGCAAAAAAGAAGAGATGAGCAAGCTGTTGAAGCTAAAAAGCAATCTTTAGCTAAAGAAAATGCTAAGGACAAAAAAACGTCTAATCAAATGCAATCTACTTCTGCAAAAGCCCCGGTTAATGCTGTGCCAAGTGCATCTTCAAAAACTGAAGTAAAAGCCAATGGTGTTCAAAAAGATTGGGAAATAAAGAAAGCTAAAATTACTGCTGATTTAAAAGCAAAAGGTGCTTCTCAATATGATATTGACAAGCAAATTGCTGCAATGGAAAAGCAAATGAATATTAATAATAACTCAAACAAATAATTAATTATGATAAACAAGTACAAATTACTTTCAAAGCTCGGTGCCTTTATAGCACTGTTCGCTTTGATGTGCAATACTTTGTGGGCACAAACCTATCAAGTTGGTACAGGAACAGTTCAAAATACAACATTTGGCTATCCTGCTCCATACGGAAACTTTTATTGGGGAGCAAGACATCAATTTTTAGTTACTGCGACCGAATTACAAGCAGCTGGAGCAGCTAACGGTAGCATTAATTCTGTTGGTTTTGATGTGGTTACTCCTGGAGGCCAACCTTTAACCAATTTTGAAATAAAAATTGGAACTACAGCTGTTGCTGATTTAACCACATGGGAAGTTGGCTTAACTTCCGTGTATACCTCAGCATCATATACTGAAGTAGTAGGTATTAATGTTCATAATTTTATTACTCCATTCAATTGGGATGGTGTAAGTAATATTGTTATTGAAACATGTTTTAATAATGCAAGTTTTATTACTAATGCTGTTGTAAATCAAACTGCAACAACCTTCAATTCTACTGTTTTTTATCGTGCAGATGCTGCAGGCGTTTGTGCTAATCCTGCAATTGCTTTTGATGCACCAATAGCACAAAGACCTAATATGTATTTTGATATTAGTGGTGGATTTCCATGTATTGACCCACCAACAGCAGGTGTTACAATTGCCAACTTAAACCCTGTTTGTAATGCTGATAATTTAGTATTAACACTGCAAGGACAATCTACTGGTTCAGGTCAAAGTTATCAATGGCAGAGCTCTCCAGATGGAATCAATTGGTCTCCAATTTTTGGCGCAACCAATGCATCTTATACTTCAAACCAAACAGTTACAACTTATTATAGATGTTTGGTTACTTGTGGTGCTTCTAGTGTTCCTTCAGATTTTGTGATGGTAACAAGCAATCCTCCAACACAGTGTTATTGCGTGGCAGGTGCCACCGCTAATCCAGTTGATGAATATATTGGTGATGTTCAAGTTGCCGGTGTAACAAACCCAAGTAGTGGAACCGCTGGAGGTTATATTGATTATACTTCTATTGTAATTCCAATGTCAATTGGAACTGATTATCCTATCACTGTAATTAATGGATTAGCACCACTTTATGCTGGTGACCAATGTGGTGTTTGGGTTGATTGGAATCAAGATGGTGATTTTTATGATGCAAATGAAGCGATGGCAATTACAGGTAATCCAAGTGCAGGACCCTATACTTCTATTATCAATCCACCATTAGGATCGCCTATTGGAAATACAAGAATGAGAGTTAGGTTAACCTATACTGGACTTGTAGATCCTTGCGGGATAACTGCGTATGGAGAAATTGAGGATTACACAATAGATGTGCAACCGTCTTTAAGCTGTCCTTTTGCTTCAGGAATAGTTTTCAGTAATATCACTACAACAACTGCAGATATTGATTGGGCTGATGGCGCAACAGCTGTTGGTTATGAAATTCGTTGGAAAGCAGTTGCAGATTTGCCAACAGTGCCAACATGGGCAACGCCAACTGCTACAGTAACTTCTAATTACAGCTTTGCTGGATTATTGCCAAATACACTATATGAAGCTCAGGTTTCAGTAGATTGTGGAGGTGGGGATCTTAGTGGATTTACTTTCAGTTATACTTTCCAAACTTCATGTGGTTTAACAGTATGTCCTGTTGGAGCAACTGTTGAAGCAGAAGTTTGTGGAGCTGATTTAAATGGTGGTTGTAATATGGCCATTCCAGTTTATGATCCGATTGCATGTGGCGAAACAGTTTGTGGAAACGCATACTCAACAGCTGTAACACGCGATACTGACTGGTATACTTTTACATTAACACAACCAAGTACTGTTACTTGGAGTGTTGATGCTGATTTTCCAGCGCTAATTGGCTATGTTGATCCTTCAGCAGGCTGTGCTGCACCGGTTTTCTTTAACCTTGCACAAAACACAGGCGAGTGTACAGGCGCAGTTTCTGTTCAAAATTTAGCTGCAGGTACATGGTGGTTATTTGTAGCAAATGCTACATTTGACGATGCTTACAATTGTACTTCTGGTAAAACAAAATATGTTGGGACTTTATCTTGTGTGCCTCTTGCAGTTGCTGCTAATGATGAGTGCGCAGGAGCAATATCTTTAGTTCAAGATTTAAATTGCAATCCAACAACAGCCAATATTGATAATTCTACACAATCATTACCTGGTTGTGCTGCAGGTAGCACAGCTAATGATGATGTTTGGTTCTCATTTGTAGCAATAAACACAACCGCGCAAGTAATTGTTGCTGGTTCAGCTTCTTTTGATGCAGTTGTTCAAGTATTTGATGCTTGTGCAGGAAACAGTTTAGCTTGTACAGATGGTACATTGGCTGGCGGTACAGAAACTGCAACTGTTACAGGTTTAACAGTTGGCAATACATATTATGTAAGAGTATTTGACTATGAGATTGGAACGCCTGCAACAACAACTTTTGATATCTGTGTTATTGATCCAGGAAACATTATTATTATGAATAATAATAACGATGAAACAACTTGTAGTGCTGTGTTTTACGATTCGGGAGGTTCTGGTGCTGCATATGGCAATAATGAAAATTTCACTAAAACAATTTACCCTGACGCTGCTAATAGTTTAGTGCAGGTTGTATTTAATTCTTTCAATACAGAAAGCAATTGGGATGGTTTGCTAATATACAATGGTCCAAATACTGCTTCGCCTTTAATAGCCTCTGGTTTGCCAGCAGGATTTAATGCTGCTACATGTCCTGCAAATTCTTGGTATGGTGCTAATAGCCCTGGTATTGTAACTTCAACAGATGTTACAGGTGCATTAACATTTGTATGGGCAACAGATGGTTCTGGCACTCCTGCAGGGTGGGATGCAACAGTAGGTTGTATTTCTTCTCTATTAGCTCCAAACTGTGCTGCAAATATTCAACCAGTAGATTTAAGTGTCGGTATTAATCCAAATCCAATTATAACTTGGTCGGCTGGCGCTGGTGCTCCTCCAACTGGTTATGATGTTTATTTCGGAACTACACCAACTCCTCCATTAGTGAGTGCAAATCAGGCAGGAACAAGTTATAGTCCTGGTTTACTTTCATTTGGAACCACTTATTACTGGAGTGTTGTGCCTGTAAATTCTAATGGTGCTGCTACAGGTTGTACAGAGCAAAGTTTTGTTACTGGCACTTCTGTAGTATATTGTACTCCTAGTTCTACTTTTTGTGATGAATATGTAAGTAGCGTTGTTGTAGGAACAATTAATAATCCTAGTGCATGTACTGCTGGTGGTTACCAAGATTATACAACTATTTCAACAGATGTTTATCAAGGTTTAACTTACCCTATTACTATTACAAATGGTCCTCCAACTTATGCCGCTGATCAGTGTGGAATTTGGGTAGATTGGAATCAAGATGGAGATTTTTCTGATCTAAGTGAAAATGTTACCGTTGTTGGAAGCCCTGGTACAGGACCTTACACTGCAAATATAGATGTACCAGTTACAGCTAACTTAGGATCAAGCAGACTTCGTGTTAGAATTACCTTCACAGGATTGGTTGACCCTTGTGGCAATACAACTTATGGTGAAACTGAAGATTATTTATTCAACGTTTTACCAGCACCATTCTGTGCTTATCCGGGGGGATTAGCAGTTACTAATTTAACTCCAACAGATGCACAATTAAATTGGAACAATATTACAGGTGCAGTGAACTATCTAGTACGATATAAACCATTAGCGGATCCTGGAACAGCTTTGACATGGGTAACTCCAACTGTTGTGGCAGCTCCAACTAACTTCTTAGCAATTGCAGGTTTAACAGCTAACACACAATATGAATTCCAAATTCAAACAGATTGTGGTTCAACTCCTTTTGGTTTTAGCCCTTCAGCAACTTTCTTAACGCCATGTGGTAATACAGTTTGTCCTGCAAATGCAATTCAAGAAGGTGAAGTTTGCGGTACTGATGTAAATGGAGGCTGTAATATGCTTACTACACCTTTTTATACACCAATTCAATGTGGCGACACAATTTGTGGTTCATCTTGGGCTGATGGTGGAACAAGAGATACTGATTGGTTTACCTTTACATTAACTCAACCAAGCACAGTTACTTGGACAGTTGATGCTGAGTTCCCGATGGTAATTGGCTTTGTTGATGCTTCACAAGGTTGCGCAGCTCCTCAATTCTTTAATTTGAATACGACCACAGGTCTTTGTGGTAACACATTCTCAATTGATAATTTAGCTGCTGGCACGTGGTGGACATTTATTGCTCCAAATGGTTTCAATGGCTTCCCTTGCGGAACGAGCAACAATTATGTTGCTTCATTAAACTGTTTGCCTTTAGTGGTTGCTGCTAATGATGAATGTGTTGGTGCACTTCCTGCTGTATGGAATACAACTTGTAATCCTATAACTGGAACTGTTGACAATGCTACACAATCATTAACAGGTTGCTCAGGTACTGCGAACGATGATGTTTGGTATTCATTTGTTGCTACAAATACTACAGGTGTTATTGAAGTTGCTGGTTCAGCTTCTTTTGACCCTGTTGTTGAATTGTTTGATGCATGTTTTGGTAATTCTTTACAATGTATTGATGCTAACTTTGGAATAGGTACCGCTGAATCAGGACTTATGACAGGCTTAACAATTGGAAACACCTATTATGTGCGTGTTTTTGATGCTGGATTAGGTATACCTGCAACTACAAGCTTTACCTTATGTATTTATGATGTGCCTCCTCCTCCAGTGAATGATGATTGTATTGGTGCAATAGCTGTAAGTTGTAATACTCCTATTAGCAGCACAACATCTTTTGCAAATGCAGAAGTAGGCGTTGCCACATGTGGTACTACTATTTCAGCTCCAGGTGTATGGTATACAGTTGTTGGAAATGGTGGTTTAATTACTGCAAGTTTATGTACTGGTACTGGCTATGATAGTAAGATTAATGTATTCTCTGGAGATTGTTCAAACCTAGTTTGTGTAGGTGGCAATGATGACTTCTGCGGAGTACAATCTGAATACTCATGGACAGGAACCCCAGGTACCATGTATTATATTTTGGTGCAAGGATACTTAGGTGCAGTTGGTAATTTTACCTTAACTGTTACAACTACCTTACCTGCAACTCCAATAATTACAGCTAACGGATCAACAACAGTTTGCTCTGGAAGTACAGTAGATTTAACAAGTAGTGTTGCTACAGGAAATCTTTGGAATACCAATCAAACCAGTCAAACTATTACTGTAGGAGCAAGTGGAGATTATTCATCTACAATTACAGATGGAAACGGATGTAGTGCAACAAGTAATGTTATTAACGTTATTGCTTCTGCACCTCAAACACCTGTTATTACTTCAAGCGGATCAACAGTTTGTGAAGGTGATACTGTAACATTATCAATTGCTTGGACTGGTGGTATTACTTGGACTCCAACTTTTGAGTTTAACGATACTATTCAAGTTACAGCTGCAGGCACTTATAACTATTCAGTAGTAGTTACTGATGGTTTAGGTTGTACAGCGCAATCAGCTATTGAAACAGTTACTATTAATACTACTCCTTCTGCACAAATTAGTGCAAATGGTCCAACCACGGTTTGTGGTAACGCTTCAGTAGATTTAACAGCAAGTGGTGGTGTTTCTTATTTATGGAACGATGGTATTACAGCAACAGCAACCATTTCTGCATCAGCAGCTGGTGACTATTTCTGTACTGTTACCAATGCTAACGGTTGTTCGGCTGTTACAAGTACTTTAACAGTTGGGATTTTCCCTGCTCCAGTTACTCCAACAATTACTGCGAATGGTGCGACTACTTTCTGCGATGGTGGTACCGTAACATTAACGTCTTCACAAGCAAATGCTTACAATTGGGGCAATGCTAATACAGCTCAAGATCTTGTAGTAACAACTTCTGGTTCTTATGTTGTAACAACTACCGATGTTAATGGATGTACAGCAGTTTCAACTGCTGAAGTAGTTACTGTTAATGCTAATCCTATAGTAACAATAACTGCAAACGGTGCAACTACATTCTGTTTAGGTGGTACAGTTGATTTAACTTCATCTGCAGCTACTGGTAATTTATGGACTAATACTTTAACTACTCAAACAATTGCAGTAAATACAGGAGGTAACTACGCTACTACAGTTACTGATGTTAACGGCTGCACAGGTGTTTCAAATGTTGTTGCAATTACAGTTAACTCGGTTCCTGTGCCAACGATTTCGGCAAATGGACTGTTGGCATTATGTAACGGCGCTACAGTTGATTTAACATCAAGTAGTGCATCTAACAATACTTGGAGCAATGGTTCTACAAATCAAATTATTACTATAGGCACTGCAGAAACTATTACAGTTACTGTGCTTGATGCTATAACAGGTTGTTCAGCTACTTCTTTACCAACCGTAACAACTGTTGGTGCAGGAACAACGCCATATATTATTGTTGGTGGTCCAACAATTTTCTGTGAAGGAGAAACTGTTCAATTATTGAGTTCAGAGCCAACAGGAAATACATGGAGCACAGGGGAAACAACAAATGCCATTTTTGCAAATGCTACAGGATTATATAGTGTAACCTATACTTCTGCTGGTGGTTGTACAGCTGTTTCAACAACTGTACCTGTTGTTGTTAATCCTCTTCCAACTGCTTCATTTACTTATAATGCTGTGCTTGGTGGCTTGACAACGTTTACTAACACTTCTAATGATTTTGTAACAAGTCAGTGGAATTTTGGAGATGGAACACCATGGTCTAATACAACAAACCCAACCCATACTTATTTGGGCGATGGTACATTCACTGTTGTATTAACTGTTGGTAATGATTGTGGTTCAATAACCATTAATCAAGACGTTACCATTGTTGGAACTGGCGTTGAAACTTTGTCAGATGGAACATCTTTCGAGTTGTATCCTAATCCAACTTCTGACTTAATTAATGTAGCCTTTAATGGTTCAAAAACTCACAGTTTGACTGTTAGAGTTATGAATACAAATGGGCAATTAATTTATACAGATGCAGTAGGACAATATGCTGGCCAATACAAGAATGCTATTGATTTAAGCACTTTTGCTAAGGGAGTATATTTTGTGCAATTAATTACTGATGAAGGTACAATCAACAGAAAAGTTGTATTGCACTAAGCTTAATTAGTTTATTTTAAAGAGGGGCTTCTGAATTTCAGAAGCCCCTCTTTTTGTTTTGTGTTATACCGATGTGAAATAAGTAATGGACCAAATTTGTTTCACTTCATTTGTCCCAAACTTTTTTCCGATCGGCATTTACCAATATAAGATTTTAAATTATTGGCATAATTTATAAATCACATTGGTATAAAAGGATGGCGGATGTATATTATACTAAAAGCAAATACATTGTTGTCCAATCTTTAAGATAAAATTCTTGATAGTTACGTTGTCTATTTTGAGATTAGCTGCTTGCTATGCCTGCAATATCCGCCTCAATCTCAAAAATTTTATTAATTAAATCGTTGGCCTAAAACATATTTGCATTTGGTATTAGCAACAGAATACTGCTTGAGAAAAGACTTAATTGCAAACCAAAGGCGAAGCAATTTGCTTAAAGCTAGCACCTATCCTATAAGCAGATTATCAACGCGTGTTTACTTTTTGTGTTGATGCAGCTTCGCGGTGCTTCGGGCGCTGCCCTGGCAATCACGTTTAAACTTATGGGTGCGCTGCAGGAGCGGGTTTGCAATAAAGTTGAGTTGGATAAATGGTAAGCTCTTAAATCCTTACAAGTATGTTTCTAGTACTAAGAAATTACAATATAATTAACAACAAAAAAAGCCTGAATAATTAAATATATTCAGGCTTTCATTTTAGGAAAACTTATTTTAAAGCGTATTTTTAACTAAAAGTTTAAATCCTTTACCATGTACATTTACAATTTCTAAATTTGGATCTTCTCTTAAATACTTGCGCAGTTTGGCTATGTAAACATCCATACTACGACCGTTAAAGTAGTTATCATCGTGCCAAATAGATTTTAAAGCAAAGGTTCTATCTAATACATCATTTACATTAATGCAAAGTAATTTTAAGAGTTCTGCTTCACGCGTGGTTAACTTTTGCGCCTTGCCTCCAACTTCTAATTTTTGCAAGTTAAAATCGAACTTGTAATCGCCTACTTCAAAATTATTTTGATCGCTATTGGTTAGTGTTTGGTTTTTAGTTCTTCTTAAAATAGCTTTTAGGCGAAGAAGTAATTCTTCCATGCTAAATGGCTTGGTTAAATAATCATCGCCACCCGCATTAAAGCCTTCAATGGTATCTTCTTTCATTGATTTTGCAGTGAGGAAAACTATAGGTGTTTCGGCATCTAATTTTCTAACTTCACGCGCTAAGGTAAAACCATCCATAATTGGCATCATTACATCAAATATGCATACATCATATACATTGTTTTTGAATTGCGTAAGGCCTTCTTTACCATTGGTGGCAAGTGTTGTATTATACTCTTTAGCCTGCAGATATTCGAGCAATAGATTTCCTAAATTAGGATCATCTTCAACTAATAACACTTTGGGTTTGAAATCTTTTGTCATATGTCTTTATTTTAAATATTATTTTTCTATTTGTTTATAAGGGAAGAAGCAAGTGAATGTGCTTCCAACACCGAGGCTACTCTCTACAAAAATGCTGCCACCATGCTTTTCTATAATTGCTTTAACATAACTTAACCCTAATCCAAAACCTTTTACATTGTGAATGTTACCTGTTGGAACGCGATAAAGCTTATCGAAAATTCTTTTTTGATTTTCTTTACTGATGCCCATTCCATTGTCCTTAACGCCAATATATACTCCTTTATTATCGCTTTTAGTAAAAATTGTGATTAATGGATCGTTAGTAGCATATTTTAAAGCGTTATCAAGCAAGTTATAAATAATGTTTGAAAGATGCACTTTGTCGGCGCTTAAAACTGATTCAATGGCGTCAAATTCAATTTCTATTTCTGCTTTTTTATTTTCAATTTGCACATAGCTGTTGTTGAGCACATCTTCAATAATTTCGTGAACATCAAGTGACTTTAGTTTCAATTTAAGTTCACCTTTATCTAAAACAGCTGTTTGTAAAACATTTTCGACCAAAAGCCCAAGTCTTTTGTTTTCATCTTTAATAACCTTAACGTAATTACCCAATTTTTGGGGACTTTTTTCCACAGTATTATCACCTAGCACTTCGCAAGCCAGAGAAATTGTAGAAATTGGAGTTTTAAACTCATGCGTCATGTTATTAATGAAGTCATTTTTAATATCAGAAAGTTTTTTCTGTTTAAATATAGTAGCAATTGTATATGAAAACATCCAAATAATTAATAGAATTAAGAAAGCTGACCCAAGTAACATATACCATAGATTACGTAAGATATAGTTTTGTTGTGAGGGAAAATGTAAACTTAAGTACCTTGGGTTGATAAAAATATTTTGTGCAGTAAGGCTAATTCGGTATGGTGATTTTAAGAGTGTGGAAATTAATTGTGCTTTAACAGGGAAAACAAAGGCATTTTGATTTTGATTTAAAATGCCATATTCATATTTTGTATCAATACCTTGTTGTTTTAGTTCACTCCTAACCATGCTATCTAGTGCAACAGTATCAATCTTATTGCTGTAATCGTTGTAAATATTGATGCTTACCAACTCATCAAAAATATCGTTCATCATGTCTTGTTGATTTAAAAACCAGCTTAGGCTTTTGTTGCCGCCTTCTTTTTGGTTTACCGAAAAAGGTTCTTTCTTTTTTAAATCGACATTTATTTTAAAATCGGGGTGATTAAGCGCATTGCTTTTATAAGTTTTAGTACTTTGTTTTTTGGTTTGAACACCGCCGCTATCAGTTATTATTTCTTCAAACACATTTAAACGCATGTCTTTGTAGTTGTTTTTTCTTTTTTTGAAGGATATTTTATTTTCAGATAAATGATCATCTCGTTCAGATTGGCGGTGCATGTTAAGTCTGCGTGTTACTTTAGCAGCTACTGCCTTTTTTTGGAGGTTATAAGCTACTTTTTGCAACGCTTCACTTACCCCAGCGTCGAACCTTTCTTGTTTAATTTCAACTGCACTTTTAATCCAATACAATTGAAAAGCAATTAAGCCTCCAATGGCAAGTAGGATAACAACAATTGCTAATAAAATTCTTTTATTATTCACTCGAATATTTGTTTAATGCACTAAACTTAATCAAAGTTATATAAGCCTTGTTACTACTGTGTTTGCTTAACCTTTTTTAACAAGCTGTTTTACATATAATTACCATTCACAACAATTAAAATTGGCAGTTGTTGAATTGCTGTGTACTTTTATTGCAGTTTAAAATTACAAGAACTTAACTTCCTTAAAAAGATTGCAATGCATTACAAATTTTTATTGTTTTTTCTTTTTTTGAGTGAAATTGGCTTATCACAAACTTCAGTAAATACTGAGCAAAACGTAATTGTAGGTATTTCTGATGTAAGGATATTGGAGCGAAGTTTAAGTTTTAGATGGTATAAGGATGGCTATTTTAATTATCAGCTCAATATTTCGGCAATTAATGCCATAAAAGAAATGTCCAAGGACATACAATTTATTGTGTTTGCAGGAACTTGGTGTGAGAAAAGTCAACAGTTGCTCCCACAGTTTTACAAGGTGATAGATTTGGCTGGCATAAGCAAACAACGTATAACTTTATGTTTTTTAGACAGGGATAAAAGATCGCCACAAGGCATAGAAAATAGTTATAGTATAAACAACACACCAGTTTTTATCATCCTTCAAAAGGGGATAGAAATTGGTAGAATTACAGAAACAATAAACCAATCGATAGGGGTAGCTATTGCCGATTTAATTCCCACAAAACAGTAAGGAAAAGACTTTATGAATGAATTTGATATTTTTGAATTGCCGAACGGTTTGCGTGTTATTTATAAGCAAGTTGTAGGCGAAGCTGCACATTGTGGTATTATTTTAAATGCAGGAACGCGCGAAGAAAAGCAAACAGAACAAGGGTTAGCACACTATATTGAGCACACTTTGTTTAAAGGTACTTCGAAGCGAAGGTTTTATCATATTTTAGGTAGAATAGATAGTGTAGGAGGTGAGTTAAACGCATATACATCTAAGGAAGAAACCTGTATTTATGCCTCTTTTCAAAAGCAATATTTAGAGCGAGCTGTGGAGCTTATTGCTGATATTACTTTTAACTCCACTTTTCCAATAAAGGAAATTGAAAAAGAAAAGGATGTTATTATTGATGAGATACACTCTTATAAAGATACACCAGCAGAACAAATTTATGATGATTTTGAAACCCATCTTTATACCAAACATCCTTTAGGAAACAATATTTTGGGTACCGTTGAGAGTGTGAAAAGTTTTAAGCAAAAGCATATCATTGATTTCATAAAAAGGCATTATTTAATTAAGAATATGGTTTTTAGCATTGTAGGCAATTACAAAAAAGAGTATGTAAAAAAAGTGATGGAAAAACACTTTGCAATTTATACTACCAAGGGCAATCCATTGCTTAGAAGGGCGCCAACAACGAATAAAAATTTTCATATCGTAAGTAAAGTAAATTCAAATCAATCGCATTGTATTATTGGTAGTTTGGCACCTTCGGCAGGTTCAAAAAAAAGAACAGCTATGGTTTTGCTCAACAATTTATTAGGTGGGCCGGGCATGAATAGCAGGTTAAATTTAAATATCCGAGAGAAGTATGGGTTTGCTTATAATTTAGACTCTAACTACGTAGCATATAGCGATACAGGTCTTTTTGCAGTATATTTAGGAACAGATAAAAAGTACTTGCAAAAAACCACCGCCTTGGTTTATAAAGAGCTGAAAAAGTTAAGAGAAACACCTTTGAGTTCAATGCAGTTGCACAGCGCAAAGCGGCAACTTTGTGGCAATATTTCGCTTGCACAAGAAAACAACAGCAGTGTAATGTTGGCTTTAGGAAAAAGTCTTTTAATGTTTAATAAGGTAGATACTTTGAGCTCCATATATGAAGAAATAGAAAAGATAACAAACAAGCAACTTTACAATATTGCAAATGAAGTTTTTGAAGAAAAGTATATGAATTCATTAACATTTGAATAGCATGCACATTGTTAACCATGAAATAGAAAAATATTGTGAGCTCCACAGTGAAAAGGAAAGCCCACTTTTACAAAAGGTGAATAGAGAAACACATTTGGAGGTATTGATGCCACGCATGTTATCGGGACATTTACAAGGCCGATTTTTAGCGATGATTAGCAAAATGATTAGGCCAAATTGTATTTTAGAGATAGGCACTTTTACAGGCTATGCTGCACTTTGTTTGGCAGAAGGTTTAACAAACAATGGAAAGCTTATTACAATTGATGTAAATGAAGAATTAGCAGATAAAGTCAAGCAGTATTTTGCCTTGTCGGAAAAAGCGTCACAACTCCATTATATAAATGGAAATGCGCAAACAATTATTCCCACTATAAATGAAAAATTTGATTTGGTTTTTATTGATGCCGATAAAAAAAACTATGCCTTGTATTATGAAATGGTTTTCGATAAAGTAATTAGTGGCGGTTATATTATTGCAGATAATGTATTATGGAGTGGAAAGGTTGTTGATGATTCAGTTAAGAAAGATGCTGATACTATAGCTATGCATGCTTATAATGAATTGATGTTTAATGACGAACGCGTAGAACCTTTTTTGCTGCCATTAAGAGATGGGCTGATGATTTGCAGAAAAAAGTAATAAAAATTTTAATTTGGGTACATCCTGGTCTGGTTGTGCAGCATAGCATCTAGGTTCTTAAGGAACAATGTATTAAAACATTTGCAGGGTGGGAATATACTTTTAATCATATTATACCAATTGCATTTATTTTTTAGGCCAACTAAAAAATAAATATGCAATGGTTAATGCCGATACTACTTGAAATTAGTACCATATGGTAATGCCGCAATTGGACTAAATTGAAAGTGTAATTGGTATTATTTCATCAATTGGTGCTTGTTTATGCTTCAACTTTATTCAGGTCAAGTGGCTTCATTTTGCACTAATATTTTCACATTCAATTAACTTTATTAATTTCGCCTTTAATTATACCAAAAAACAATGTTGAACAGCGATTTATATCAAAGAATAGAGGAGGCTTTAAAACAAATTAGACCATTTTTAGAAGCAGATGGAGGCGATGTTTCACTGGTGGATGTAACTGATGATTTTGTAGCAAGAGTGAAGCTTCACGGAAGTTGTAGCACTTGTAACATGAGCATGATGACTATGAAAGCGGGCGTTGAAGAAACGGTTAAAAGAGCAGTTAAAGAAATAAAAGCAGTTGAGGCTGTAAACTTACCTGTTGTTGTTTAAGAATTAAGCTATGATAAAAGCAAACCTCAATAACCTAAATTTTGATATTGACTTTGACGATAAGCAATATCAACAAGGAAAAATAAACGATACATCTTTTGTTATCGACCGCGTAAAATCTTCGGCAACCCATTGGCATATTCTTAAAAACGGTAAATCATATAATATTGAAATACTAAAGGTTGACAAAATAGGCAAGCAAGTAGATTTAAAACTAAATGGTAAATTAAACTCAATTAAAATTACCGATCAATTTGATGCTTTACTCAAGAGTTTAGGAATGGACAGCTTGGCAGCTAAAAAGGTGTTGGAGTTAAAAGCGCCTATGCCAGGTTTGGTATTAAACATTGCTGTAAATGAAGGGGACACTATTGCCAAAGGTGATGCAATATTGATTTTAGAGGCCATGAAAATGGAAAACATAATTAAATCACCAACAGCGGGCGTAATTAAAAAAATTCACGCGGTGAAAGGCAATGCAGTAGAAAAAAATCAGTTATTGATTTCCTTTCAATAAGTTGTTAATATGCAGATTTCTGTGATTATTCCTTGTTACAATGTGGAGCAATATATAGCACAGTGCATACAGTCGTTGCTCAACCAAAATTATAAAGCCCTGCAAATTATATGTGTAAACAATAATTCAACCGATAATACGCTTTCAATTTTGACACGTTTTGCCGCTGAGCATAGCGATTTAATTACTTTAGTTCAAGAAACACAAAAAGGTGCGCCATATGCAAGAAACAGAGCCCTGCAGGAAGCTAAAGGAGATTATATTCAGTTTTTAGATGCAGATGATTTATTAGCGCCAGACAAAATACAGCATCAGGTAAAACTGATCAATGAAAATAGTTTTCCAGACATTATTGCAGCGGATTATCACAGGCAATCGCTTAATGGAAATAAAAAGTTACATCAAGTATCGCATAACGATTTTTGGCTTGGTTTACTTTATACACAATTAGGTATAACAAGCGCTAATTTATTTAAATCTACAACAGTAAGAATTGCGAATGGCTTTGATGTAACACTTAAAAGTAGTCAAGAGTATGCTTTAATGTTTAATATGATGCGTTTGGGTGCAAAAGTAATTCATGACAATAGGCCTTTGACTATAGTTAGAGATAGAGAAGGTGGCTCTATTTCGCAGCAAAATGTTTCAGAAAACATGGCGCGTTATTTAAGTTTGAGAATATCAATCATCAAGTTTTTAGAAGAAAAAACAAGCAAAGTTTTGATGCATCCTTATTATCAGGCTTTGTTTGATGCCATAAGAGTAATTTATTTACACAATAAAACCTTGGCCATTGATGCATATGCATTGCATATTCCTAAAGATTTTAAACCGAAGGTGAGTGCAGCAACCACAAGCATTTACGTTTTCTTATTTAGGCTCTTTGGCTTTGAGCGCACTGAAAAATTAAAGTCGTTGCTCAAGTAAAAATGACGATATTTAAGTACCTTTGCATTTTTATAATTTAAGTATGATGCAAGATAATTCACAACCGAGGACAGAACTTGAAAAGTTGGGCGAGTTTGGGCTTATTCATTTTCTCACAAAAAACATTATACACAAGCAAAGCACAACGTTGAAAGGGGTAGGAGATGATGCTGCTGTTTTATCGTTTGAAGGCAACAAAAAATGTGTTGTTACTACTGACATGTTGATAGAAGGCGTTCATTTTGATTTATCATATGTGCCATTAAAACATCTAGGGTATAAGGCGGTGATGGTAAATATTTCAGACTTGGTGGCGATGCATGCTACTCCTCGGCAAATTACGGTTTCCATTGCTTTAAGTAATCGATTTTCATTAGAGGCAATTGATGAGATGTACCAAGGTATTTACCTTGCTTGCGAAAAGTGTGGCGTTGATGTAGTTGGTGGAGATACAACATCTTCTACTTCGGGTTTAATTATTAGTGTTACTGCCATTGGAGAAGCGCAGGAAGAGCAAATAGTTTATAGAAATACTGCTAAGGAAAATGATTTAATTATTGTAAGTGGTGATTTAGGCGCAGCTTATGTTGGCTTGCAGTTGTTAGAGCGTGAAAAGGAAGTTTACCTTAGCTCTAATAAGCAAGTTCAACCAGATTTAGAAGGACATGATTATATATTAGAAAGACAGCTTAAACCAGAGGCAAGATTTGACATCACAGAATTACTTAATAAATTAGAAGTTTTACCTACATCAATGATTGATATTTCTGATGGCTTATCCTCAGAAATGATTCATATATGCAAGGCTTCTGGCAAAGGATGTAATTTGTATGAAGAAAAAATACCAATAGATCCAACAACCTATAATACAGCAAGGGAATTTAATTTAGATCCTACAGTTTGTGCATTAAATGGTGGAGAAGATTACGAACTGCTTTTCACTATTGACTTAAAAGATTTTGATAAAATAAAAGCCAATCCAAACTTTACAGTTATTGGTCATGTTACAGAGCAAGCGCAAGGATGTAATTTAATTACAAAGTCGGGTGCTTTATATCCTCTTACAGCGCAAGGTTGGAATGCTTTAGAAGAAGCAGAAAAAGAGGAAGAAAAGCTGGAAGAGTAATTAATTAACTCTTTTTATTTTAGCTCCAATAGCGTTTAATCGTTCATCAATTCTTTGGTAACCGCGGTCTATTTGTTCAATATTATCGATTACGCTTTTGCCTTCGGCGCTCATTGCTGCAATAAGTAGAGCTACACCAGCTCTTATATCTGGCGAAGTCATTGAAATTCCTTTTAAGGCATGATGATGATTTAATCCGATTACCGTTGCTCTGTGCGGGTCGCATAAAATGATTTGTGCCCCCATATCGATGAGTTTATCAACAAAAAACAACCTGCTTTCGAACATTTTTTGATGTATTAAAACACTTCCTTTAGCCTGTGTGGCCACTACTAATGCAATGCTCAATAAATCGGGTGTAAATCCGGGCCAAATAGCATCTGCAATTGTCATAATAGAGCCATCAATAAAAGTATCAATTTCATAAGATTCTTGCGCAGGAATAAATAAATCATCGCCACGCAACTCCATTTTTACACCTAATTTTCTGAACACATCAGGAATCACACCAAGCTCTTGGTAAGCAACATTTTTAATAGTAATTTCAGATTGAGTCATTACTGCTAGCCCAATAAAACTACCTATTTCAATCATATCTGGTAACATTCTATGTGAGGTGCCCCCAAGATATTCAACGCCTTCAATAATAAGTAAATTACTGCCTATGCCGCTTATTTTGGCTCCCATTCTGTTGAGCATTTTACATAACTGCTGTATATATGGCTCACAAGCAGCGTTGTAAATTGTGGTTGTTCCTTTTGCCATTACAGCAGCCATTAATATGTTAGCTGTACCTGTAACAGAAGCTTCATCAAGTAACATGTAGCAACCTTGCAAGTTGCTCGCTTCTACTCTGTAAAAGCTATCATTTTCATCATATTCAAATTTGGCACCTAGGTTTTGAAAACCAATAAAATGCGTGTCTAATCTTCTTCTCCCAATTTTATCGCCACCAGGACGTGGAATATATCCTTTTCCGAACCTACTAAGGAGCGGTCCCACTATCATGATAGAGCCACGTAATGCGGCACCTTTCTTTTTAAATTCAGGGCTGTTTAAATAATCAACATTAACATCATCGGCTTGAAAAGTGTATTCTTCATACCCCGTTTTTTCAACCTTTACACCTAATGCTTTAAGCAGGTCAATAAGTTTATTTACATCAACAATATCAGGTACATTACCAATAACCACTTTTTCAGGTGTTAATAATACAGCGCATAATATTTGCAAAGCCTCATTTTTTGCTCCTTGTGGAATAATTTCACCTTTAAGCCTTGTGCCTCCTGTAACTTCAAATGTTGCCATAACTGTTTATAATAATATTTATACAAAGTTTTATTTTAAATTTAATGATGCGCTGCATAAATAAAAATATTGTTAACGATGCGTTGTGGATTGTTAAGTTGTAATAGCATCTTCAATTTAACATTTTGTTTGAATTTAGGGAATGTAAAAAATATATTTTTGTAAATCAAATTGCTCTATGAAAAGAGTTTTATCACATATGCTATTAGTTTCTTTTCTTTGCCAAATAGGCAATTCTATGGTCTTTGGGAACAAAATTGAGCGAATAATTAAAACTGTATATGCGTATTATAGCGCTGATAATGATTTGAGTTTTTTTGATCGCTATTTTCAGGATGCGACTTGTGATGCTGATGAAAATGAGGAAGCATTAGAAAAAAAATGCGGCACTGATTTATTTTACAAAACCATAGCATCGAGTTTCATTTCTGCTGCTTTTGAGGAAGAAAAAAAATCTTATTTAGCTTTCTCCGAGCTTATTCCTGCTGGTTTTTATTTCTCGCTTATTCAGCCTCCCGATTAATTTTATTAGTCATTTATTTATTTAATACTGTTGAATTAACACGCTGTTGATTTGATTCAGCTGTATTATTTCAATGATATTACCTGGATGTTTCTGTGGTGGATAAAAGGGCAGGTTTTGAGTTTTCCTGCCCTTGCATCCAGGGTTTCGAATACTATTTTTCTTTAAAATCACTATCACATTTAGTATTTCTGCAAATAAAAATACTACTTGGCCATCGCACAAACACTTATTGATTTTATGATTGAATGAAATCCTATTATCTTTGCAGTTCAATTTTTTCTATGAAAAATGCAATTGCTTTTTTAGTTTGTTTGCTATACTTTATTTTCAATTTACATGCGCAGCAGAATGAAGTAAAGCATATTGCACAGCAAGAAAAACAATTTTTTCAAAAGGCCAATAAACAAATTGCAGCAGTATTGCCTAATAATTATGATTTAAAATATTGCATAATGCATTGGAGTGTTGATCCAGCTATAAAATACATTGCAGGAAATATTTATTATCTTTTTTATCATGCCGATAGTTTAAATGAATTAAAATTAGAAGTGAATGATAGCTTAACTGTTGATAGTGTTTTGATGAATGGTTTTTTATTGAATCATTTTCAAAATAACAATATACTTAGCATTTCATTTAATCAATATTTACCTTCGGCCAATTATGATTCACTAACAGTATTTTATCAAGGCGTACCTCCAGGGTCTGGATTTGGTTCATTTGCTGCCGAAAGCCATGGCGCCAATAATACACCTGTAATGTGGACCTTATCAGAGCCCTACGGCGCAAAAGATTGGTGGCCAACCAAACAGGATTTAAATGACAAAATAGATTCCATAGATGTTTTTGTAAATGCTCCACTGCAATATAAAGTAGCATCAAATGGATTATTAGTGAGTGAAATAGTTAATGGTTTAAATAAAAATACGCACTGGAAACATCGATATCCAATTGCGAGTTATTTGGTTGCGATAGCTGTTACAGATTATACGGTTTTTACAAATCAGGTGCAGTTAAGCACAGGCAATTTAAATGTGGTAAACTACGTTTATAACGAAAGTTTGAATGAAGCTCAAGTTGCAGTAAATGAAATGTTGAATCATTTGGTTTTTTACGATAGCTTATTTGTTCCTTATCCGTTTATGAGCGAAAAATATGGGCATGCACAATTTAATTGGGGAGGAGGCATGGAGCATCAAACGATGAGTTTTGTTGGTGGCTTCTCTTATGAATTGTTGGCTCATGAATTAGCTCATCAGTGGTTTGGTGATCATGTTACATGTGGCTCTTGGCAAGATTTGTGGTTAAATGAAGGTTTTGCTACTTATGCCACAGGTTTGTGCTATGAGCGCTTTTCTCCAAATTTATATTGGAAAATATGGAAGGCAAATCAAGTAGACTTTATTACATCATCGGCAGATGGTTCTGTTTTTGTGAGCGACACAACGGATATTGCAAGATTATTTGATGCGCGGTTAACTTATAGTAAGGCTGCCATGGTGCTTCATATGCTTAGATGGAAAATTGGAGACGATAATTTTTTTACGGCTTTAAAAAACTATCAAAACAATCCTTTGCTAAGCAATAGCTATGCTAGAAATATTGATTTAAAAAATGAATTGGAAATACAAAGTGGTCAAAACTTAGATGAGTTTTTTAATGATTGGTATTGGGGAGAGGGGTATCCTTCATATCAATTAAGTTATGATCAGGACAATTCTAACTTAGTAAGTTTTACCTTATCGCAAACGCAGTCACACAGCTCTGTTTCATTTTTTGAAATGCCTGTTCCCATTCATTTTAAAAATAGTATATCAGATACAACCATTGTTTTTAATCATCTATTTTCGGGACAAAACTTTACAGCGCAACTTGGTTTTAAAGTAGATAGCATTATTATTGATCCAACACATTGGATCGTATGCAATCAAAATTTAGTGACGAATATTAAACAATTGAAAAATCAAGAAAATGAACTACTTGTTTTTCCAAATCCAGCAAATGATATGCTTCATGTTAAGGTGCCAAATGAAAATAATTTCAGGATGGAATCAATTAATATTTACAGTATTGATGGTAGAAAAATGGCATTCAAAAGTATGATAATAGACAGCGCTAACAAAAGTATAACTGTTGATATTAGTGATTTAGCCGCAGGCCTATATCATATAACTATTGCCACCAAGGAAAATAATTTTAACAAACAATTTATAAAAAACTAATCATTAAATAATATGAAAAAACTAAACAACATTGCTTTAATTTTAACTTTTGTAACGCTTGTGGCCTGCAAAAAGAACGGAACAGGTGGCGATAATGCTATTGCTGCATTTCCCAAGCATCACGGAACAAGCATTCCAAACGCAACTGTTTACATTAAATATGGAGCTACAGAATTACCTGGGGTAAATGCTTCTGATTATGATGATGCTAAAATAGCTGTTCAAGAGGGCACTGCTGCAGCACATGCGCATTTTGAGGGATTGCTTAAAGGAGATTATTATATTTATGCTGTTGGCTATGATTCTACGGTTAGTGAAATTGTTTCAGGCGGCATTGCAGTTAAGGTAAAAACTAAAACAGGAGAACAAGATATTGATCTTCCAGTAACAGAATTGTAGGTTTAAACAGGTTTTTGTTTATAATCGAGTAAGTTTATTTTTTAACTAACAAATAAAAACATCATTTTTGTAATATGTTAAATCCAAAAGCAAAAAGAATATTAATTGTTTTAAAAAACAAGTACACCATCACCATTGTATTTTTGCTTTCGTGGTTGTTATTTTTTGATAGGTATGACTTTGTAACACAATATAAAACAGTGCAAGAGTTAAAGCAGCTGGACGAAGAAAAAAAATATTATTTGGCTGAGATTGAAAAAAATGAAACTGATTTAAAACATTTAATTGAAGATCCGGTTTATTTAGAGCGTTTTGCCCGTGAGAAATATTTAATGAAACAGCCCAATGAAGATGTTTTTATTATTTTAGACAACAGCATTTCAGCAAATAGAGAGAAGCAATAAAGTATCTTTGAACACAAGCTCCATCATTAAACCACAAAAGATAAGCACTCGTTTTTTACCTTGGCAGTGTATTTTGCTTGGGAATTACAATATTGAAATTTACACCACCTTAGATGCGTTGCCCGATGAATGGGACACATTTTCAAAAAAACACGAGCCGCAATATTGCAAAGCCTTAATTGGTGTTGCTGAAAAAGCGCAGTTGGTAGACTTTACATACAATTACGTTATAGTTAAGGAGGGCAATGAAACAGTTGCGCTTTTCTATTTTCAAAATTTATTGTTGCGCAAGGCCTGTTATCCTGATTTTTCTGACTTGTCATTTGCAGCTAAGAATTTATATTGCTTGATAGCTTCACATACTTATAATCTTTTGTTAAATGGTCATATTTTTAGCACAGATATTCCAGGTTTAGTAATAAAAAAACAATGGAGTAAAAGTGCTGATTTGGCAATGATATTTGAAAAGGTTGTGGCAAAAGTAAAAAGAGCAAGTGACAGTAGTATTTTTATTGTTAAAGATGCCAATGCCTTGTTAAGCGATGAGTTATTAAAAATAAATAGCAAATATAAACCCATGCCCGATGATGTTTTGATGCAAATGAAAGTTCCATCGACTTGGATAAATATTGAAAATTATATTGAAGCCTTAAGTAAAAAATACGCTGTTAGAGCTAAAAAAATTGAAGCACATATTTCAAGTTTTATAATTGAAGATTTTAGTGCAGAACAAATAGCCCAGCATGCGGCAAAACTCAATGAATTATATCTAAATGTAATTTCTAGAAGTTCATTTAAAATGGGTGTATTAAATATGGCTTATTTTATTGGAATGAAAAAAGCCATGCTGCAAAATTTCAATTTTAAAGTTTGGAAGTTGAATAATGAAATAGTTGGCTTTACTACTTATATTAGCATGGCTGAACATGTTGAATTATATTATATTGGCATTGATTATAAAGTTAATAAAAGTCATCAGTTATATCAGTGTATGTTGCAGCAGGGTATTAAAGATACCATTGCGCTAAAAAAACCTTGCTTAAGACTTGGACGAACTGCCTACGAAGCCAAAGCCATTGCTGGAGCCACACCATTAATTAAGAGCAATTTTTTTCAAATTAGAAATCCAGTTTTAAAAATTGGCTATCGTTACTCGGCAGATTATTTTATGGCTGAAAACAGCACAAATTGGCAGGTTAGGAGCCCATTTAAATAATTTCAGTAATATTATTTAAGTCGACTTAAAAAAGGCTTATAACTTTGCAGCTTAATTTTTTGTAAGATGTGGCCATTTATTGCACGTAAAATACTCAGAAATCGTATTGCCTTTATTGTTGTATTAGCTATGCTAACTGCTTTTATGGGCTATCACGCTTCTAAAATTGAGCTTTCGTATGAGTTTCCTAAAATATTACCCAATACCGACAGTGCTTATACTGAGTACAATAATTTTAAAGATTTGTTTGGGCAGGATGGCAACATTATGGCTATTGGTGTTCAAGACAAAAATTTCTTTACAATAAATAAATTTAATGATTGGCATAATTTATCGCTTGATATTAAAAAGATAAAAGGTGTTGAGAATGTTATTGCAATTACGAATGTGAGCAAGGTAGCCTTTGATGATTCTTTGCATAAAATAATGTTTGTTCCTTTTTTAACCCATTTGCCCGAAACCCAGGAGCAGTTAAATCGGGTTCGACTATCATTAGATTCATTGCCATTTTATGATGGATTTGTTTTAAACAAGGAAACAGATTCACATATAATGGCAGTTACCTTTTCGCAATCAGAAATTAATTCAAAAAACCGGATAGAAATTGTAAATGAAATTAAGAAGATGGCTTTGGCATATTCGGCAAAGCATGGTACTGATGTGCATTTGAGCGGAATGCCTTATATAAGAACAGTTTTTATGCAGAAAGTATCAAGGGAAATGTTATTATTTTTAGGCGTGGCTTTGGTGCTTATGTTTTTGATTTTGTGGGTGTTTTTTCGTTCCATGTCGTCAGTTTTTGTATCGCTTTTAGTAGTTGTTATTGGCGTAATTTGGTCGGTAGGAACCATTGAGTTATTGAATTATAAAATAACGGTTTTATCAGCGCTTGTGCCGCCATTAATCTTAATTATTGGCGTGCCAAATTGTATATTTTTTATCAATAAATATCATGCAGAATATGCGCGTCATAGGAATAAAACCAAGGCTTTGGCGCGTATGATAAACACCATGGGTATTACCCTGTTTTTAGCAAATTTAACAACAGCTATTGGTTTTGCAGTGCTCTATTTTACCAATAGTGCGCTTTTGGTTGAGTTTGGTGTAGTTTCAGGAATTAATGTGATGATTACTTTTGGAATTACGCTGATATTAATACCTATTGTTTTGAGCTACTTATCTCCGCCAAAAATGAAACATACTAAGCATTTGGAAGGCAAGCGAGTTAATAAAATGTTAGACTACATTATATATTTAGTAAGTAACAGAAGAAAAGCTGTTTATTTTACCATTGGTATTGTTACCGTGGTTTCAATCATAGGAATGTTTAAAATTTCAGTGTTGGGTTTTGTGGTTGATGATTTTCCGCAAAAGGACAAAGTATATGATGATTTGCGTTTTTTTGAAAAAAACTTTAATGGGGTTTTACCATTTGAGATTTTAATAGATACAAAGAAACCCAATGGTGTGTTTGCTGATAACGCTAAGGCTTTGTACAAAATAAATGCACTGCAAAAGAAAATAGCCAAGTATCCTGAGTTTTCTAAACCATTGTCATTGGCCGAAGCCATAAAGTTTTCATATCAGTTTTATAAAGATGGAAATCCTAAATATTATATTTTGCCTGGCTTTACAGAATTGAAAAAACTATCGGATTATAGTTTACCTATTAAAAGCAATATGTCGAATTTTAATTTGTTTTTAGATAGAAGCAGACAATATACGCGCATCAGTTATCAGATGGCAGATGTAGGCTCTGAGCGCATTAAAACCTTAATGAAGGAGATACAGCCTAAAGCAGACTCGGTATTTGCAGGTACAGATTACAAAGTAAGTTTTACGGGGCATAGTTTAATATTTTTAAAAGGGAACGATTATTTATTAGCTAATTTATTAGAAAGCTTAGCGGTTGAAATTTTATTAATTATTTTAATTGGACTAGCCTTGTTTAGAAGCTTAAGGATAATTTTATTGAGTAAACTTCCATGTTTAATACCCTTAATTATTACAGCAGGTTTAATGGGTTATTTTGGGATAAGGTTTAAGCCATCTACCATTTTAATTTTTAGTATTGCTTTTGGTATTTCGAGCGATGGTACAATATACTTTCTATCGAGATTTAGACAGGAATTGCAAAGTAGAACACAAACCTATGCAGGAGCGGTGCATGCCACCATTTTAGAGACAGGTAGAAGTATGATTTATACCAATATTATTTTATTTGCCGGCTTCTTTATTTTTTCGCTTTCAGATTTTGGAAGTACGGCAGCTTTAGGAATATTGTTATCCTTAACTTTATTGATTGCCATGTTTACTAATTTATTGTTACTGCCATCAATTATGCTATCCATTGAAGGTAAAATGGCTAAGAAGTTGTTGAAAGTGAAATAGAATTTTATAAACCTTATTTAATATCATTTTTTTATCAATTACAGATTACTAAATTTGCACAAATTAATATTTCTAAACTAAAAAATAATATCATGAAAGTATCTGTTATTGGAGCAGGCAATGTAGGGGCAACCTGCGCAGATGTAATTGCCCATAAAGAGTTGGCCAATGAGGTTGTTTTGCTCGACATTAAAGAAAACTTTGCTGAAGGTAAAGCTTTAGACATGTGGCAAACAGCCCCAATAAATATGTATGATAGCCGCATCACAGGCAGCACGAATGACTATTCGAAAACGGCTGGTTCAGAAGTTGTTGTTATTACTTCTGGTTTACCGCGTAAGCCAGGTATGACTCGCGATGATTTAATTGCTACCAATGCAGGCATTGTAAAAACAGTTACAGATAATGTTATTAAACATTCACCAAATGCCATCATTATTGTGGTTTCTAACCCATTAGATGTAATGACATATTGTGCTTATTTAAATGCAAAACTACCTTCAAATAAAGTGTTTGGCATGGCGGGTATTTTAGATACTGCGCGCTACAAAGCATTTTTAGCAACTGAATTAAATGTTTCGCCAAAAGATATTCAAGCTGTATTAATGGGAGGTCATGGTGATACTATGGTTCCGCTTCCAAGATATACTACTGTTGGTGGTATACCAGTAACTGAATTGATATCAAAAGAAAAGTTAGATGCAATTATTGATAGAACTAAAAAAGGCGGAGGAGAAATTGTGAACCTATTAGGAACTTCAGCTTGGTATGCACCAGGAGCGGCAGCTGCGCAAATGGTGGAAGCAATTGTTCGCGATCAAAAGAGAGTGTTCCCAGTTTGTGCCTGGTTAAATGGCGAATATGGAATGAAAGATATCTACATGGGTGTGCCAGTTATTTTAGGTAAAAACGGTATCGAAAAAATAATTGAATTAAAATTGAATGAAGAAGAAATGAATCTTTGCAAAGAATCGGCTAAAGCAGTTAAGGAAGTGATGGCTGTTTTAGATAACATGAAAGCAACTGCTTAATTGCCCACTAATTTTTAAAGAAAAGGGTTACAAACATTATTGTAACCCTTTTTTTATTAAGTTTACCTCTAATTTAAAAAGATAAACATCATTGAATAAGCATCTATTTTATTTAAAACAATTCCTCTTTTTATTTGCTGTGCTACTCAGTTTTAGCGCATGTCAAAAAAGAGAAGCCACCGATTGGGATACCAATATACTTGGGCCAATATTTAAAACAAGCTTGGGCATTGATCAAATTTTACCAGACTCGCTAACACAAATAAATAGTGATAATTCTATTGATTTGGTTTATGATGATCATTTTAACAGCAGTGGCTTTGTAAATGCGCAACAGTTGCCAGATACTGCCATTATTAAATTTTTTACCATTCCTTTTGGTTCCATTTTTTTAAATCCAGGCGATAATTTTTTAGACTTAACAGAAGAAACAAAATTAAATTTTACCCCTTTAGAACTCTCCCGACTCATTGTAAAATCGGGTGCGATTGAAGTTAAGATCATTAATAAAATAAACCAACCAGTTGACGTAACTTATATTTTACCCAAAGCCATAAAAAACGGGTTACCTTACACCTTTAATGCTACTATTCCTGCTTATAATTCAAGCAATGGAGGAAATTACAGCGCCACTTTTAATTTAGATGGTTATGATATTGATTTAAGAGGTATTTCTGGAGCCAATGTTAATCGTTTGGTAACACACCTCATTGCCAATGTAAGTAATACAGCAACAGGTTTAGCTCAAATATTTTCAACAGATAGTTTATTGGTTTCATTAAAGTTAAAAAGTATTGTGCCTTATTATGCTAAAGGTTATTTTGGACAAAGCAAAGACACAAGTTATGCCAATTCAAGTATATCGCTATTTGATAGAATAGTTGCGGGTAGTTTTTCATTACAAGAAGCAACATTAAATTTAGCTATTAATAACGGCATTGGAGCAGATATCAGAGCAAGCTTACTTTCTTTTCAGTCAATAAACAATAAAACAGGCAATAGTGTTGCTTTGCAGCACAATAGCGTAGCCCAAACTTTTAATGTGCATAGAGCCACCGATTTTCCTTTTACCCCAAGCTTTTATAGTTTTGAATACAATAGCACCAATAGCAATATTGTTAGTTTATTAGAAAACATGCCCACAAATTTTAGTTATGGCTATGCTACAGAACTAAATCCGTTTGGTAATATTTCAAATGGGAACGATTTTGTTTACACTGATAAAGCTGTTGATGCTCATGTAAGATTAGATATTCCATTACATTTTTCATCAACCAATTTAACTCTAATTGATACTGTATATTTACAAAAAGACACATTAAAAGAGCACAACACAGTAAAATCGGCATCGCTAAAATTGATTGCTGTAAATAGTTTTCCTTTTGATGCAGATGTTAAGTTTTACCTCTTAGATAACAACATGCAAAAGCAAGAGCAATTGATGGATAAAACCACAATTTTAGCTGCACAACCTGATGCAGATGGAAAAGTAAGAACCACGCAAGAAAGTAAACTTCCAATCACCATTAGCAATGAACTTTTAAATAAATTAGTAGAAAAACGTAGGGTGTTAGCTGTTGTTACCATTAATACTTTCAACAATCCAAACAAGTACAAAATTTATAGTGATTATAAGTTAGATTTGAAATTGACAGGGAATATTTTATTTAATGTACAGGTGCAATAATGAAGCGTAGTATAATGTCACACAGCACTGCTTTTTACACTTCAATATTTTTATTTTTCACCAATAGTGTATTTAGCCAAATCAATCTATTTACCGATTCATTAAGTGCTCAAAAACATTTTAATGTTGAAATGTTTGGTAATTTCACAGCCAAGTCGAACGCATTCCCCAACAGTTTTTATACCGATTTTTATAAGGGAGGATATCTTACCAATGAGGTAAAGCAAAATGCAGCCAAGAATTTAAAGAACCTCAATCGTTTTGGTGTAGATGCTGATTTAGGGGTGGTTTTTAGACATCAATTAGATACTGTATTTAAACAAACAGGATGGAGTTATATTGCAAGAATTGCAGAAAGAAGACATTTGAATTTAGAAATGACGAAAGATTTTTTCAATGTGGGTTTCTTTGGCAATGCGATGTATGAAAATCAAACAGCCAAATTGGCCGATTTTAAATTAGATTTTATATCATATCAACAAGCAGGGATTGGGCTTGAGAAAACTTGGTTGTTAAAAGAAAACAGGTATCAAATTGGTTTTATGGCGAGCTATTTAAATGGAAGGAATGCGCAACGTGCCTCTTTGAGTAAGGCTGATTTATTTACCGCAACAGATGGTGAATATTTAGATTTAGACATTGCAGGAAAATACAATCGAACAGATACGTTAAAGAATAAACAATTAATACCAGATCATGCTAAAGGAGCAGGGTTTAGTGTTGATATGTATTATCAATTGCTTACAAAGGAGCAGCACAAATTGCAAATTTCAGTCAATGATTTTGGTTATTTGTATTGGAAAAATAGCGCTATTGCCTATAACTATGATACATTATTTAGGTTTGAAGGAATCAACATTCCAAATTTGATTACTATAAACGATTCATTAATAAAACTTTCTAGTGATTCATTGCTTAATTTAGGAAAGCGAAACACCAACAAATCTTTTAAAACAGTATTGCCTGCTTGGTTGCAAGTAAATTATTGTCATAATTTAATACCGGGAAAATTTGTACTTAACTTTAGTGGCAGGTATAGATTTAATGATGTGTATTTGCCATTTATAGCAGTGGGTGGAACATACTTTTACAAGCAAAATACCAATGCAACAATTAGTATTGGTTATGGAGGATATGGTTATTTTAATTATGGTATAATGCTTCAACAAAGGATATGGAAGTGTTTTACCATTGGCCTTGGTTCTAATCAATTAGAAGGTTTAATAATGCCAAAAAAAGCAAGCGGACAAAGTTTAGTTTTTTCTATTAAAAGTTGGTTTTGATGAAGATTGATAAAATAAAATATACTGATTCGGGGAATTTCTTTCTATTGGCAGGGCCATGTGTAGTTGAAAGTAAAGAGAATTTGTTTGAAATTGCAAGTCGTTTAAATGAAATTTGCAATAGATTACAAGTGCCCTTAGTATTAAAAGCATCCTATAAAAAAGCCAACAGATCAAAGCTTAGTTCATTTACGGGTATTGGCAATGAAAAGGCACTTGAAATATTAGCTTTAGCAGGAGAAAAATACGGATTGCCTACGGTAACAGATATTCATACCGAACTTGAAGCTGCGCTTGCTGCAAAATATGTAGATGTATTGCAAATACCAGCTTTTCTTTGTCGTCAAACAGATTTGTTATTGGCTGCTGGGGAAACCGGAAAATGGGTAAATATTAAGAAAGGCCAGTTTGTATCGGCTTACTCTATGAAATTTGCTGTTGAAAAAGTGAAACAAACAGGAAATAACAATATCATGTTAACCGAAAGGGGCACTACCTTTGGTTATCATGATTTAGTAGTTGATTTTAGAAATATACCTGAAATGCAAAAGCATGAGGTGCCTGTGGTACTTGATGTTACGCATGCTTTACAACAACCTAATCAAGAAAGTGGAGTCACAGGTGGCCGCCCAGATTTGATTCCAACGATAGCTGCTGCTGGAATTGCTGCTGGGGCTAATGGCTTGTTTATTGAAACACATCCTGATCCCAAAAATGCAAAATCTGATGGAGCCAACATGTTACAACTTGATATGATGGAACCTTTATTGAAAAAACTGATTAAAATTCACCAAGCCTTAAAATAGAGCATGGAAGCAATTAATAAATATAAATATTTGCTCAGATTTGGAATACTGAGTATAGCCTTTCTGCTGGCTTTTCCTCACTCAAAAGCACAAACGCAAAAGTTTCAGAAGGTATATGGTGGCTATTCCTATGATTATGGAAATGATTTGATGCAAACTGCAGATACAGGTTATTTGTTGCTTTGCACTTCAAATAGTTTTTCGAGTAGTTCTGATATTTACTTATTGAAAGTGGATAAGTTTGGAACTTATGAATGGCAGCGCACTTATGGCGGAGCTGAAATTGAAGGAGCCTGTAAAATAAAATATACGCAAGATGGTAACATAGTAATGGCAGGCCATACAAGCAGCTATTTAAATAGTTCGTATGATTTTTATTTAATTAAAGCCAACATGAATGGCGATACTATTTGGACTAAACACTATGGTACTAATGAATGGGATTTTGCCTATAGCATGGATACCTGTGCTGATGGTGGATTTATTATGGCAGGTAAAACTTACGATACAGGAAATGCCTTTAGCGACATTTTAATAATAAAAACAGATGCGAATGGTGATGAACAATGGCGTAAAAAGATTGGTGGTCTTCAAGATGATGTTGCTAATTCAATCATAAGTATTTCAGATGGCTATTTAATATGTGGAAACACAAAAACAAGCAACAATGGGAAGGATATTTATCTAGTTAGAATTGATTTAAATGGGAATGTTATTTCTGAAAATTATTTTGGAGGAAATGGTGACGATGAAGGTGGTGATATAATTCAGAAAACAGATGGAAAATATGCATTGGGATGTTCATCACATAATGTATTATTTCCTCAAAATTATAATAACTTAATTATCAATTTTGATCTTTCAAATAATTCAATTGCACAGGCTTATGAATCAAATTATACAAGCGATGTTAAACTAAATTCGATAATTGAATGTATTGATGGAGCGGTTCTTACTGTTGGAAACACAACTAGTTTAGGAAGTGGATTTGGCGATATGTTTTTGGTTAAATTAGCTACAGGTTTTTATTTTGAAGGCGGCTCTACTTATGGCGGCAATTTTGAGGATGTTGCAAATAATGTAATTGCAACACTCGATTCGGGATACGCATTAATCGGCACAACAAATAGTTTTGGAATAGGGTTGAGTAATATTTATTTTGTAAAAGTTGACTCGACATTAATAATAGGAGGCACGCCAGACATCTTTGTTAATCTCAAAGAAACCAACACATTTGTTGCAGCGCAAAACCAATTATATCCTAATCCTTTTAGCATTTCAACCACAATAAATATTGATTTTCCAATTTCATTAATTGCCAGTAAAGCTTTTAGTATTAAAGTTTATAATCAATTGGGAAATGATGTAACCAGCCAAGTAGCTTATTTTGCAAAGGAGAACAATAAAGGGAGTAGTGTTACACTAAATAATCTTAGCCTGAGTAATGGCATGTATTTTTATAGTTTAATTCTTAATGAAAAAACTGTTGCTCAAGGTAAGTTTACAATTATTAAATAATGCGTAATTTTTATGAGCATAAGGTAGTATGGGTTACTGGTGCGTCATCGGGAATAGGTGCAGCGCTTGTTTTGCAATTAGCGCAATATAATTTAAAACTCATTATCTCGGCAAGACGAGCAACAGAGTTAAATAATATAAAAGAAAAATGCAGTTCATTGCCTGCAGAAATAGTTGTTTTGCCATTTGATTTAGAAGCCTTAGCTACTTTTCAAAGTGTTGCCGACAAAGCCATTGAAAAATTTGGAAGCATAGATTTGTTGTTCAATAACGGAGGTATAAGTCAAAGGTCATTAGCTAAAGAAACCCCTTTAAATGTTGATCGTAAAATTATGGAGGTCAATTTTTTTGCGAATATTCAGTTAAGTAAAATTGTTTTGCCAATGATGCTCAAAAATAAATATGGTCATTTTGTAATTACAAGCAGTTTATCAGGCCAGTTTGGATTTTATGAACGTTCGGCCTATGCTGCTTCCAAACATGCATTACATGGCTTTTATGAGTCTTTGTTTCTCGAAAACAGAGATAATGGAATACGAGTAACTATGGTTTGTCCGGGCTCCATTAAAACCAATATTGGTTTATCCGCTTTAAATAAAGATGGTTTAGCAGCATCGGCTGTGGATGCAAGACTTGAAAAAGGCATGGATGCTGAAGTTTGCGCACAAAAAATAATTAAAGCGGTTGCAAAAGGTAAAAAGGAAGTTATCATTGGAAAATTAGAGATTATTCCAATTTATTTAAAGCGCTTTTTTCCATCATTGTTTTGGCAATTGATGTATAAGTTAAAGCCTCAACGGTAAGCACATTTCTTTTTGGAAAAATCAATAAAATATTGGATATATATTAGTGTAATAACTGCATGCACTATTTTTATGTGCTTCAAACAATTAAAAAATAACAATTGGAACAGGTGCATAAGTAGCGATGGGAAAGGCTATTACGCTTATCTGCCAGCTGTTTTTATATACAACGATTTGCAATTTCAATTTGTAAATCAATACGAAACAAAGTATTACAAACCTGGCAACACAGTTGATTTTACTAATAAGTATGATGAAAAGAATGTAAATAAATATTGGGTAGGAACTGCTATTTTAATGAGTCCATTTTTTGCCACAGCGCATTTTTTTGCTGCACTTTCATCGCTACCTACTGATGGTTATTCCTTTGTTTATCAAATGATGATTGCTATTGGCGCATGTTTTTATTTATTGCTTGGATTGTTTTTTATGAGGAAATTATTATTGCTTTATTTCTGTAAAGAAGTTGAAATATTTATTGCACTTTTTGCCATTGTTTTTGCCACCAATTTATTTTATTATACGGTTGCAGAGCCAAGTATGTCGCATGTTTATTCAATGGCTATCATGAGTGCTTTTGCTTATTATGCTAAAAAATATTTTGAAACATATACTTTAAAATATATAAAAATTGCAGCCATTTTGTTTGCATTTATTGTGCTCATTAGACCTTCCAATGCAATTGTTATTTTGGCTTTGCCTTTTTTGGCTGGGAGTTTAAAAAATTTACATCAAGGGTTTAAAAATACCAAAGGCATTCAACTCATCTCAGTATTAACGCTGCTATTAGCAATAATTTCTATTCAGTTTATTTATTATAAACAAGCGGCAGGAGCATTTTTTGTTTACAGCTACGGGAATGAAAAATTTAATTTTCTAAATCCACACATCAATGATTTTTTATTTAGCTATAGAAGAGGATTATTTGTTTATGCACCTTTACTTTTTTTAGCACTTTTTGGTCTTATCATCTTGGCAAAAAAATCGTCATTTCAAACTAAAGCTTTAGCAATATTTTTAATATGTGTCATTTATATTTTATCGTCATGGTGGATGTGGTTTTATGGAGGAGGTTTTGGTATGCGACCAATGATTGATTTTTATGTATTTTTTAGTATTCCATTGGCTTTATTGATTGGGTATTTTCGTGAAGTTAAAAGCGGTAAATGGATAGGGTTATTAGCCATTGTATCTTGTATTTTAATTGCTCAAATTCAAACGTATCAAAAAGTAAATTTTATATTGCCATGGGATGGTATTGATAAAGAAATTTATTGGAAATTATTTTTGAAAACAGATCCTGCCTATATTGGCAAATTTACAAGTGAAAATCATGCTCAATAACCGCCAACTTTTTTTACAGCATAACGCCCAAACTACTTTTTTTCCGCTATTGTTGGAGATGGAGCGTGCAGAAGGTGTGTATATGTGGGATGTAAATGGAAAACGTTATTTAGATTTAATTTCGGGTATTGCGGTGAGTAATGTTGGTCATGGTAATCACAAAGTAATTGCAGCCATTACAAAGCAGGCACAAAGTTATATGCATTTAATGGTGTATGGTGAGTTTGTGCAAGGTCCACAAGTGTTATTTGCACAAAAGCTTTGCGCCTTGCTGCCTCAAAATTTGCAAAATATATATTTTGTAAGCTCAGGGGCAGAAGCCATTGACGGTGCATTAAAATTGGCAAAAAGATATACGGGAAGATTTAAAACTATTTCATGTAAAAATGCCTATCACGGAAGCTCGCAAGGTGTGCTGAGTATTATGGGTAGCGAAACTTATAAAAATGCCTACAGGCCCTTAATACCGGGTAATACCATTGTTGAGTTTGGTAATTTTGACGATTTGAATTTAATTGATGAAACGGTTGCCTGTGTAGTTATTGAAACAGTGCAAGGCGAAGCAGGCATAAGAACAGCAAGTGCAGCCTATTTTCTGGCTCTAAAAGCAGCTTGTAAAAAGCACGGTGTGCTGCTGGTTTTAGATGAAATACAATGCGGTATGGGCCGAACCGGTAAAATGTTTGCTTTTGAACATTACGGTATTGTACCTGATATTTTGTGCTTGAGTAAAAGCCTAGGCGGTGGAATGCCAATAGGTGCATTTATCTCTTCTTCTCAAATTATGCAAAGCTTAGCGCACAGTCCAATGTTAGGTCATATTACTACTTTTGGCGGTCATCCTGTTTGCTGCGCGGCAGGTTTAGCTGCGCTAGAATTTGTATTGGATAATAATTTAATTGATGAAGTAAAAGAAAAAGAATTGCTTTTTCGAAGCAAATTAATTCATCATAAAATACAAGAAATAAGAGGTGTTGGTTTATTGTTGGCAATTCAGTTCGATTCATTTGAAAACAACAAAAAAATAATTGATTGCTGTATAAAAAATGGCTTAATTTGCGATTGGTTTTTATTTTGTGATAATGCCATGCGACTTGCGCCACCTTTGATTATTAGTGATAATGAAATTGATGAAGCTTGTAAAATTATTTTAAAGAGTATTGATGAGGTAATAACTTAAAAACACTATGAAAAAACTTGCAATTATTTACACAATATTGGTAGTCAGTTTTTCTGCAATTTATGCACAACCATTTACTGATATTGCCACTTTTAATGCACAAAAATTAAATACAAAATATAGCAATGGAGTTGGCACAAACCTTACAAGCAATTATTTTGCAGGCTTACTTTTACCTCTAAAAATAAATGCAAAGAACACCATCATTGTTCGCCTAAATACCGAAGAATTGGTTTCTAAAAACACAGCTTATGATATCAAAGAAAGAAGCTTATATGCTTTAACTTTTGGCATTGGCGCCCAACATTACTTTGGTAAAAAGCTATCTGCAGTGTTTTTATTTATTCCTAAAATAGCAACTGATTTTGAAAAAAAACTAAATCAATATGATAAGCAATATGGAGGTTCTGTATTACTACAATATAAATTTGGAAAACATTTTCGCGCCAAAGCTGGCATGTATTACAATAAAGAACCTTTTGGAAATTTCTTTGTGCCTTTGTTAGGTATTGATTGGCAAATAAGTCCACGATGGATGATCTATGGTACTTTCCCATTAATGAATCGCTTAGAGTTTAAAATTAGCAATCATTTATATACTGGTGTAGGTTCAAGAGTATACGGCCGAAGCTATAGATTAAGCAGTTATTTGAACAGTGATTACATTTGGAATCAGGAAAATCAGGTAAAATATTTCTTTGATTATTACATCACCAAAAAGCTGGTTTGCTATGCTGAGTTGGGGCGTACTTTTGGCTACGGACCAAAGCAAATAATGTTTAACAAATCAAGAGATAATGTGGTGTTAAATCATCCAATTTATCAACCCATCAATCAAGGCTTTTTTGTAAATGTAGGTGTTGCTATTAGAATTAGGACAGGGATATGATTTTTATACTTAGCAATAGTTTTTTAATTTTTAAGCTATAAAATTACAAAATTATGACGCTTCATCACTTCAACAATCATCAGGTTTTGCCGCTTTACATTAGTGTTATTATTTTATTGGCTTCAATCCTTTTTTTTAGTTTTCAGAGCATACGCGCCAGCTTGGTTTTATTGTTTATAGGCGCTTTAGGCATAGGTTTTTTTACGGCAAACTTGGATCCTTTCTTAATTACTTGGGATGAACAATTTCATGCCTTGGTGGCAAAAAATATGTTATTAAATCCACTTAAACCTACACTTTATCCTTTTCCATTATTAGGCTATGATGTGCAAAATTGGGCGGGAAACTCTGTTTGGCTGCATAAGCAACCTTTGTTTTTATGGCAAATAGCAATTAGTTTAAAGCTATTTGGATTTAATACTTTGGCAGTAAGATTACCAAGTATAGCGCTACATGCAATTGCTGCTTTAATGATTTTTCGTATTGGTAAAATAACAACGAATGAAAGCGTTGGTTATTATGCAGCACTTTTCTTTACTATGGCATATTATATACTTGAATTGGTTGCAGGAAAATTCTCTACAGATCATAATGATATTTCTTTTTTATTTTACGTTATAGCAAGTTTTTGGGCATGGTTTGAATATCAACAGAGTAAAAAAATGCGTTTTATTATTATGATTGGGCTTTTTGCAGGTTTTGCTGTGCTTGTAAAGTGGTTAGTTGGTTTGCTCATTTATGCAATATGGTTTTTTACACTAGGAAGTGATGATACTTCTAATTGGAAAAAAATAAAGTCTTACAAACCATTATTTCAATCAATCATAATTAGCTTTTTAGTTTTTGTTCCATGGCAAATTTATACACACCTAAAATTTCCTAATGAAGCTGCTTTTGAATATAGTTATAATACAAGACACTTTTTCGAAGCACTAGAGGGTCATACAGGAGATGGCTGGTTTCATTTTAATGCATTCAGAGAAATATATGGCGCAGGCGTTGCAATACCATTTTTATATTTAGTAGGTCTTTTAATATTCCTTTATAAAATTAAAATAAGTGCTTATAGGTATGCTATTTTACTTGCCACAATTATTATTTACACGTTTTATACATTGGCTGCAACTAAAATGACTTCGTTCACAATTATAGTATCACCTTTTTTGTTTTTAGGGCTCGCAAGTCTTATAGATGCTGCAATTGTACAGTTAAAAGATAAAATTAGAATCAAGCATTTTGTGCCTGTATTTACACCAATATTGTTGGTTGTAATTGGTTTTTTTCTCTTAAATCCCAAAAAAATTCAAGTTAATCATACCTATTGGAAACCACTTCTTAATTATTACAGAGAAGCAGATTTTAATGAAATGAATTTTATAAAATGTACAGTTGATCAATTAGGAGATAATAACTATGTAGTTTTTAATACCACGGTGCGAACCAAAGGAAATATTGCGATGATGTTTTTTACAAATTATATTGCTTATGAGATTATTCCTTCGCCAGAACAAATCAATCAAATAGCATTAAAAAAGTATAAAATTGCAATTTGGGATAACGGTATTTTACCGAGTTATATCATGGAGAATAAAGACATAATTAAAATTCAATTTAAATTTGAAAATTATTCAATGTAAAGAAATATGAATTAAACCCAAATTACATAGTTGGAATCGTTGATCAACTAAGATTTACTATACAATAGCAGTAATGCCCTTTTGCAAGCATCATCATGTGAATTTTTTACAAAAAACCAGGCTTCTTGATTAAATATATCTTTTGCAATGTATGCCTTTAATTGATTACTCAATACATCCAAACCTCTCTCAAAATCATTTGCCTTGGTTTTAATGTTGTTTTTATTTGCGTAGGCTTTTAGTTCGTTTACCAATGGTGTATTAACCACAAATTTTTGATTAAACTCTTTAGCGCTTGCGTATTTTAAATTCGCCCTGTTTTTATTTACATACTCTAAGGCAAAATCATTAATAATATTTTTGTAAAGCAATTCAGAAATATACCTACTTAATTTAGTTGTATCAATAGGGATAAAATAATCGGGCATAATGCCACCACCGCCGTAAACTATTTTACCTGCAGGCGTTGTGTATTTTAATTTTTTATTGAGTTTAACACTATCAGCATTTACCAATTCGCCCGAATCGTATCTTTCCATTTCTTCATTATAATAATCCTCTATATTGCCATTTGTATAAGGCTTTTGTATTGATCTGCCAGATGGTGTGTAATAGCGCGCAATGGTTAATCTAATGGCCGATCCATCTTTAAATTCATTTTGCTCTTGAACAAGTCCTTTACCAAAGGATCTTCTGCCAATAATAGCTCCTCTATCGTTATCTTGAATAGCTCCAGCTACAATTTCACTTGCAGAAGCTGAATTTTCATCAATTAAGATGACCAATTTTTGTTGCTCAAATCGCCCTTGCTCAGTGGCCGTTGAATTTTGTCGTGGCCTGTTTTTTCCTTGAGTATAAACAATCATTTTGCCTTTAGGTAAAAACTCATCACAAATATCAATAGCTGCATCAAGATATCCGCCTGGGTTCCCTCTTAAATCTAAAATTAGTTGCTTCATGCCTAACTTATCAAGTTTAGCAAGTGCGCTTTCAAATTCTATAAAAGTAGTAGAGGCAAATCTGCTAATTTTTACAAAGCCTGTGATGCTGTCCATCATATATGATGCATCAATACTATAAATAGGGATTTTACCTCGGGTAATTTTAAAATATTCGATGTTTGCAGTACCAAATCTAAGCACACCAATCTTTACAATAGTGCCGCCTTTACCTTTTAAATTTTTAAATACCATTTCGTTAGTAATGCCAATGCCAGCAACCTTTTTGCCATCAACAAAAATAATTTTGTCACCACTTTTTATACCTGCTTTTTCCGATGGACCACCAGGTATAGCTGTTACAACATAAATGGTGTCGCGCAATAAATTAAACTCTACACCAATGCCTTCAAAATTACCATTTAAAGGTTCATTTGTTGCTTGTAAATCAGCAGCAGGAATATAGGCCGAATGCGGATCAAGATTACCTAATAAAGTCTCAATGGTTTTATCTGTTAAACTATCGCGATTGAGTGTATCTACATATTCTCTTAATACATAATTCAGTAATTCATCTAATTTATTTTGGCTCGTATTTTCATTGCTAAACATTTGCAGCAATTGATTTTGCTGACTGTTGCGGTTGAGCCTGATACCAATAAAAATGCCTACAACAAGCGCTAATGCAAAAAATAAGGGAAGAAAAGGACTGCTGTTTTTATGGTTATTTTCCAAAGTGGAAGAAGATATTTTTACTTATGATTCAAGATTTAAACTACTAAATTGAATTACATCAACGCCAAATTTCTTTAAGAAATCAACGCCTTCATCGCTTGGTATTTTTTTATATTCGGCATAGCTATTTAAGTAAATTACTTTTCGAATACCAGTGGTAAAAATAATGCGAGCACACGCAATACAAGGAGACAAGGTGATATACAAAGTTGCCCCTTCAACACTAACATTATTTTTTGAAGCATATAAAATGGCGTTTTGTTCGGCATGTAATGCTAAAGAGCAACTTCCTTTGCTATCGCGCGGGCAACCTTCCTCGGGCCATTCAATATCGCAATTGTGCGTGCCGGCAGGTGGGCCATTATAACCCAAGGAAACTATTCTGGTATCTTTAGTTAATACTGCGCCAACATGCATTTTAACACAATGAGAACGCGCTGCTAGTTTTTGGGCTAACTCCATATAAATTACATCAAAACTAGGCTTGCTCATTTTAATATTTAATTAAGCATTTAACAAACACAGCAAAGGCTATGTTATTTAATAAAGGGAAAGAATTTTTATTGTTCAACAAGCTCAAAAACGTAGCTTTCCATAATTTGGTTGGCCAGTAATTTTTTGCATGCTTCGTCAACTTTACTTTCTGCTGCTTGCTTGCTATTAGCTTCTACCTCTAAGCTAATATGTTTGCCAATGCGCACATTGCTTATTTCTGGGAGGTGAAGGTTTTTCATGCTTTGAGAAACTGCCTTTCCTTGTGGGTCAAGTAAAGCTTTTAAAGGCATAATGTCAATTTCGGCTATAAATTTCATAATTAGTGAGCTGGTGTTTTTGTTTTACTTAAACTGTTTTGTAACACCGACAAAATTACATATAAAATAATAATAAGCGGCACTGCCAATTGTTTTAATATTAAAAGTAATAAAAAGGACAACAATAATATGGCATAGCGCCATTCGTTTCCAACAATGCTAAATTGCTTAAACTTTAATGCAATAAGCGGCAGTTCTGCAATCATAAGATAGGATACTACAACACAAATAACAATTAATACATAAGGTTTTAATAGTAAATCTGCAACTACATTGCCTTCATTAGTCATAAACATAGGTAAGAAGCAAATCAATAGCGCATTTGCAGGTGTTGGTAAACCAATAAAAGAGTCGCTCTGCCTTGTATCTATATTAAATTTCGCCAATCGATAGGCAGAAAATACGGGAATGAGCATAGCAATATAAGCTAAGTACCATACTGGTTCATTAGGGCCCATAAAAGCTTCGCCACTGCCTATAGCAAAAATAATTAACTGGTACATTACAAAGCCAGGCACTACGCCAAAAGTAACCATGTCGGCTAATGAATCGAGTTGTTTACCCATTTCTGAATGAACCTTCAAGAGGCGTGCAGCAAAACCATCAAAAAAATCGAGCACAGCCGCAATTATGACAAGTAGCGCTGTAAGTTCAAATGTTTTATGGAAAGTACTTATAATTGCCAAACAACCACAAACCAAGTTAAGCAGCGTAATGGTATTTGGAATTTGTTTCTTTATCATACAGTAGGCGAAATAAGGCGGTAAAATTTATTTTTTAATGCAAGTATAGGTTTTTCGAAGTAATTATAACTTAATGATGCACATATTATGCTTAAAGTTAACATTATTAAAGGATTTAATATCATTACTTGCCAAGCTTGCTCTGCTATTGGAAATTGTAACATTAATTTGCTGTAAATTGTAAGTACTATACCATGATAAAAATATAACCCTAACGCAATTTTACCTAAGTAATCAAAAGGGTTAAAAAACTTTTGAAGCCATGAAGTGATTGGTGAGTAGCACAGCACTGAAATAATTGAAGCAAATAAAAATGAAAAATAGATGCGCTCAAGTAATATGGCAAATGGGCTTGTAAATACAATGGTGTAGGTACAAATAGAGAGTAATAAAATGATGAATAATAGCGAAATTGATTTGTTACTTAATCGTTCAACAAAAGGCACAAACCATTTAGTGTAAGCACTTAAATAGGCCAATAAAATTCCTATTCCAAAATTTGCTGTAACGCTAAAGGTATGAAAATATAGTTTAAGCGCTTGCTCACTATGCGATGCCCTATACCCAAGCGAAAGCAGTATTAAACTATAAGCAATGACTGGAATACTGTACTGAAAAAATTTGGCATTAATTTTTGATCCAATATGTAATATTATTCCCCAAAAAATATAAAATTGTTCCTCCACTGAAATACTCCATAAAAACACTAAAAAGAACAAAAAGTGGTATCCATTTTCTGCTATGTAAAGGTTTAAGGTAAAACTTAAAAAAGGTAACAATGGTGGCAATGGCGTATTTAATAAACCGCTATATTCACAAATAAAAGCAATAGCCACCATTAAAAAATAAAGTGGCCAAATTCTTAAGCTGCGTCTAATAAAAAACAGCTTAAAGCTGAATGTTTTAAATTGCTGTCTTTCATCAATAATTAATCTTGTTATTAAAAAAGAAGAAAGCACAAAAAAGTAATCTAATCCTAATAAACCAACATCTAAAAAGTGTGTAATTTGCTTAAACCAATTGGCATTTTCAATTGCTGAATTTGAGCTAATAAAACAATGTGTTAAAAAAACAGGAATAAATGCTATAAACCTAGTGGCATCTAGTAAAGGAAAATAGATTACTTTATTATTATTTAATTGCAAGGGGTAAAATAATTTATGTAAAAATAAAAAAAGCTGCCTTCAAATAGAAAGCAGCTTTCAAAATTTAATCAAACAATATTAACGAATGATAAATGATTTGTTTGTTTCGCCAACAGCATCAGCGGCTTTTAACAAGTAAAAACCTTTTTGTAAATTGCTTAAATTTAGATTTACTTGGTTAGTTCCTCTCACACTTGAAACATTTTCGTTGTGTACAATTTTACCAGTAATGTCTGTAACCATAAGGCTCACAGAAGTATTTACATTTGCATTGAATGCTAAAGTAAAATTACAATCATTAGGATTTGGGAATAAATTAATACCAACTACATTTGTTTTAGCACCAATACCAGTACAAACTGTTACTTCTACCGATTGTGTAACCGCAGTATCGCAACCTCCAGCATTGGTGTAAGTATAAGAAATATCATATAAACCAGCTGTTGCAACTGCCGGATCAAAAATATTTCCATTCATACCAGTTCCTGCAAATGTGCCACCAGCAGGATTTCCAACCAAGGTTAAAGCTGCATCTAACTCACAAATAGTGGTATCTAAACCGCTAAATGAAACGGCTGGTAATTGATTAGTGATAATATTCATTGGAGTAGATGTATTGCTACAAGCACTTGAATTAGTTACTTGAACTGTATATGCACCATCGGCTGTAGTTGCTAAATTTGCGCTTGTTTCACCATTAATTGCAACGCCATCTTTAAGCCATTGGTAAGTATTTTCGGGGTGGTAAATTGAAGATAATGTTGGGTAAGCATCGCCAAAGCAAAGATTCATTGTATCTTGTAAAGAAATGATTGCCGCAGTTGGTAAACAACCTGTAGCGCCAATTTTTTTAATTTGTATTGTTGAACCAGTATTAAATGCAACATATAATTCTCCTCTATAATCTTCGCCAAATGTTACAAAGTAACCTGAACCTCCAACTGTACCTAAATCATAAGTGGTAAAAGTGCCGTCATAATTGTTTTTAGTTAATCTTATACGGTGGTCGCAATAATCTGTATATACATAGTAACCATATAAACTAGCATGTTTTGCACCTCTGTAAATATAACCACCAGTAACAGAACAGGCAGAAGTTGCACTATGGCTAAAAACAGCCACAGGAGCTGTGGTGGAATTAAAAGTAGGACAGCCAGTTTGGCTTACACCAGAGGTTGTTACATTGCCTTCATAACATCTCCAGCCATAATTTCTACCTCCAGGTGTCCCTAGTGGCTCGTAATCAATTTCTTCCCATGCATTTTGTCCTACATCACCAATCCACAAATCCCCATAAATACGGTCGAAACTCCATTTCCAGGGATTGCGTAAGCCATAAGACCAAATTTCTTTTTTATTTGTAGTACTAGTAACATAAGGATTATCTGATGGAATGCCATAAGCTAAAGGTGCCTGTGGATTATCAACATCAATTCGTAACATTTTTCCAAGTAATTGTGTATTGTTTTGCCCACGATTTCCGGGGTCATTAGCACTTCCACCATCACCAGTACCAATGTATAAATAGCCATCTGCTCCAAATCTTAAGCAGCCACCATTATGGTTTGAATAGGGTTGTGCAATAGTTAATATAATTGTGCCGCTGCTTAAATCAGCTAAATTAGAATCTGTGCTATTAACGCTGTATCTTGCAATAGTTGTTGCCCCGCCAGAAAAAGCAGTGTAATTAAGGTAAAAATAACCATTGTTTTTGTAGTCAGGATGAAATGCCATGCCTAATAAACCCCTTTCATCTCCTTGTCCAGAGGGATTTGAGCACAAACCAGCGATATCTATAAAAGGTGTTGGATTTTGCACGCCTAAACTGTCGCAAATTATAATTTTACCAGCTTGTTGAACCATAAACAAACGGCTATCGTTACAATGTCTAATGTCTATAACTCTGCTATAACCAGTGCTAAAGGTTGTAAATGTGAGTGTAGGTTGCGCAACAACGCTAAGTGCAGTGCAAGCTCCAACAATTAATAATAGTACTATTTTTTTCATTCTAAAATTTGTTTTTGAAATTGGTCCCAAACATACAAAAATCAATCTAATTGATGTTATCTTTTTGCTTCTATATTTGTATAATTATTCAAATGATAATTTTCTACCAATTTTAATATTTCATGCAGCGTATATTAATTACAGGAACCAATGGTTTATTAGGCCAAAAGCTAGTTTATTTGCTTCTCGAAAGAAATTTAACAAGTGCTAAACAGTACCAAATTATTGCTACTTCAAGAGGTGAGAACCGACTGGTAATTAAAAAAGGCTACCAATATTTCGAATTGGATATTACAAATGAGGCTGAAGTTCAAAGGGTTTTTGCCCAAACAAAACCACATGTAATTATTAATACCGCAGCGATGACAAATGTTGATCATTGCGAAAAAGAAAGAAAAGCATGCGATGTAATTAATGTAGATGCAGTTGCTTATCAATTGAGGGCATTAGAAAAAATGAAGCACACAGAAAAAAATTATCGCCCACATTTTATTCATTTAAGTACCGATTTTGTTTTTGATGGCGAAGCAGGCCCTTATACTGAAACCGATAAGCCTAATCCCATATCTTATTATGGACTTTCAAAATACAAGGCCGATTTGTTAGTGGAAGAAAGTACAATTAATTGGGCCATTGTAAGAACAATTATTGTGTACGGTGTAGTTGACAATATGAGTAGATCTAATCTTGTTTTATGGGCAAAATCGGCATTGCAAAAAGGAGAAGAAATAAAGGTAATTAACGATCAATTTAGAGCACCTACTTTGGCCGAAGATTTAGCTGAAGGTTGTATGTTGATTGCCGATAAGAAGGCTTCGGGCGTTTTTAATATTAGCGGTAGAGATACCTACAGTATTTTAGATTTAGTATATCAAATTGCTGATTTTTGGCAGTTAGATAAAAGGCTTATTCAAGTGGTATCTTCAGCAACCTTAAGTCAACCAGCAAAAAGGCCACCAAGAACTGGTTTTGTTTTGGATAAAGCAATTAATCAATTGGGCTATAAACCAAAGTCATTCAGAGAAGGATTAAATATTATCGATAAACAACTGAAGAGTTTCGAAAAATAATTTATTTCAAGAAAGTTAATTATTAAAATCCCCCATCATCATTTTTATAATCGTTGTCTTTGCTTTTTGTTCTGCGCTGCGCAAAATCACCTGATCCAAATCTGTAATTAAAGGTGAGCGTAGCTATTCTGGTTTCACGTTTTCGCTCTGTTTCTTGACTAAAATTGCTGCCGGCTGTACTTATTCTAAATCTCATTTGATCAAATAAATCGCTAACACTTAAGGTAAAAGTTCCTTTGCTTTTAAACACCTCTTTTTTTATTGCAAAATCAACCTGACTCATAGGTAAAATTGTGCCCTGTGCCATAATGTTTCTTGCATTGTACATACCGCTGGCTTGTACCGACCATCCTTTTTTTAGCAACATATTGCTTAAAATTTTGGCATTCCAACTTAGGTTCGAAGTATTAATTTCACCATCCTGATTGGTGCCCTTAATAACTGTTTGAAAACCATTGATATTTGCAGTAATATTCCACCATTTATATAAGTCAATTCTGCTTACTGTTTCAATTCCCATATTGTCGCTACTGCCTATATTGGTAAATGATACAATCGTTTGGTTGTTTGCATTAATGCTGATATTTCGCATAATTAATCCAACTGTTTTTCTGTAAAATAAAGTAGTTGAAAAATTAACTTTTTTATGGTTGTAGAGATAGGTGAACTCCAAATTATGCGTGTACTCAGGTTTTAAATATGGATTTCCAACACGCAGTATCAAAGGATTGCTATAATCAGTAAAAGGCGATAATTGCCTTGTTCCGGGCCTATTAATTCGCCTTCCATAATTTAATTGTATCTCTTGTTTATCGTTAAGTTTTCTGTTTAAAAAAGCCGTTGGAAAAATATTAAAATAATTATTTACAAAACTGCTGTCGTTGTTTATTAAAGTAGATTTTGTATTGGCTTGTTCGGCACGTAAACCTGTTTTGTAGCTCCATTTGCCAAGTGTTTGACCAAAACTAGTGTAAGCTGCATAAATATTTTCATTGTAAATAAAACGATTATTTAAACTATCATCTGATACAAAATTAGCGCTTGTATTATTAAATGTTTCAGAATAAAAATCGTTATCAATTACCCTATTGATATTTTTAAAACCACTCTCAATTTTTCCATTTTTAAACAAAGGACTTTCAAAATCTATCATATTAGAATTAATACTAAAGTCAGTATTGCTCTTATTGTTTTGATAGTTCCAATAAGGTGTTATTTCTTGATAATTCTCCCAGCTATTTTCTTGTCGGTAGAAGGATGTTGAAAGGTTGTTGTTTTTTGAATAATTGCTTTCAATACTCAACAATTGTTTTGGTGTTTTAAATTTTTGACGATAGTTGAGGTTGTAATCTTGAGAGAGCCCTGATGTTGGATTAGTTGTGTATCTGTTAAATGCAGAAGCCAATTGATAGCTTTCATTTGATGAGTTATTAATTAGTTTTTCTTGTTCTGTTTTATTTTCATAATTCAATGTAACATTAAAGCCAAGGGTAGCTAATTTACTGGCATTATAATCCATTCCAATTTTTGCACTGTGGTTGCGATTTAGGTTGTTGGAATTGTTATTTTGAATTAAATAATTAACCGTATTGCCAGCATAAGTTTCACGATTTACATAACCATTCCCGTATCTTTCATTGTATCTAAAGCTATAATTGCTATAAAGATTGATCTTGTTTTTTCTATAGTTGTATGATAAATTGCCATTGTATTTATTGTTTGTACCAGCGCTTATTGAAGCATTGCCATTGGTACCTTGTAGTTTGTTTTTCTTTAGCACAATATTAATAATTCCGCTCATGCCATCGGGATCGTATTTTGCAGAAGGATTGGTGATTACTTCAACAGATTCAATGGCGCTTGCTGGTATGCCAGAAAGCACGCCCGCTCTCCCTGCACCGCTCATCCCACTTGGTCTTCCATCAATTAAAATGGTAACATTTCCGCTGCCACGCAAACTAATATTGCCATCAATATCAACGCTTACAGTTGGTACTTGTGCTAACACATCATTGGCAGAACCTCCATTTGCAATTGATAGTTTTTCTGCATTAAACACTTTTTTATCGATGGTGTTTTTTACCATGTCTTGCTGGGCTTCAATGGTTACTTCGTTCAGCACTTTCTCATTGCTGTTCAATAAAATTTTACCCAAATCTCTTTCTTCCATTCTCCGGAGTAACAATGTATCTATTGTTAAGGTTTTATAACCCATAAATGCAATGCTTAACTTGTATTTTCCTGGACGTAATTTTTCAAGTTCAAAGGAACCGTCAGCATTTGTAACTACACCGCCAAACAAGGTGTCTTTGGGCATACGAAAAATAGAAATGGTAGCAAATTCAATTGCTGCTTTAGTAGTATTATCAATTACTTTACCTGATAGTTTAGCTTGAGGAGGTGCAGCGCCATCGCCTATTTTAAAACTACCATCTTGGGCCAGCAAAATAGAATTTGCAGCAAGTAAAAAGGCTAAAATGTTAAAAATATTTTTCAATATATAATTCTTATTTTACAAATATAGTTTTATGTAAATAGATTGCTTGTTAAAATGTTGCAAAAGCAAATATTAATAGATAATCTATCTAATTGTCTATTTATTTCAAAACAATCATTTTAGGATTGTTCTTTTTTAACCAACTCCTTATTAAATCATCGTTGTCGGGGTAATACGCTGCTTTAGCAACAAGTTCTTTAAAGTCTGCAATCGAATTTAATTGTACATATTCATCAAAGTAACCTGTGCCATAATATTTATTATTTATAATCAGCATCAAAGATTTTTCATCATTCGTTCTACCTTCTGTAATTATTGCAAAATCAGGATGTTTATAGGAATGTTTTTTTATAATTTCCAATGCTCTTTTATTGTACACAGCAGCAGCTTCTTCATTGGCACAAATGCCATTGCATTTTTTTATTTGATGATTAAAACAAACGGCTTCTGAATCTGCAAGTCCACAAAATTTAACACACAAAGTATATGCATCAATCATGCTGTCTAAACAATTTCTTGCACTCGCATAACTTGTAAAAAGTAATAAAGCATGGCTTGGTGATTCATAAGGAAGTAACTTAAAATTGATAATGCCTTGCCGGTCTTTCTCCCAATCAATACAATAAGAAAATGAATCTGCTTTTCTGAGTCTATTAAATTTAGGTTTATGATTTTTTATTTCTTCATTTTCTAGCAATAAAGCAATCAACTCATTTCCAGTTTTTACAAAATCAACATTGTACAATTCATTCAACATTTTTCGTCCTTTTTGCTCTTTACTGTTGAAATGGCTTAAGGCCCTTTGGTACATATTTTTACTCTTACCAATATAAATAATATTTTCATCTTGATCTAAAAAGTAATATACACCGCACTCTTCTGTCAGTTTATCAAGAATATATTTTTTAATTTTATCAATTCTGCGTACCATTAGTTCATCCAAACCTTTGGTTTTATACTGAGGATGGTCACTTTTTATTTGCATCAATACATCAAATAATTTTGAAGTTGCTAAGGCATCGCCTTTAGCCCTGTGCCTGGCTTCATTTTCAATCCCAAAATAGCTGCATAGGTTGCCTAAGCTATAGGATTTTATTCCTGCAATTAACTTTCGTGAAAGTCTTACAGTACAAAGGGTGTCACGTTTAAAGCTATATCCTAATGAAGCAAATTCTTCTTTTATAAAACCATAATCAAATCCAACATTATGTGCCACAAAAATTTTATCTTTTGTAATTTCTAATATTTGTTTGGCCACTTCATAAAATTTAGGCGCATCATCTACCATGGCATTTGTAATGCCCGATATATTTGTAAAGTAAGTAGAAATATAACACTCCGGATTTATCAATGTAGTAAACTCATCCACAACACTTAATCCATCATGAATTAAAATTGCTATTTCTATTATTCTTCCTTTTTTAAAGTCGAATTTTCCTCCACAAGTTTCAATATCAATAATGGCAAACATAAAAATCTTACTTGTTTGTTGGCGCTATTAAGTCCCAAAGATTTCCGTACCTATCTTCAAACACCAGTACCTCTCCCCATTTTTCAATTACAGGTGCTCGCACAATTTTAACTTTTTGTGAAATTAAATGTTGATGGTCTCTCCCAAAATTATCAGTGTATAAAAATAAAAAAACCCTCCCGCCTGTTTGGTTACCAACCCTGCTTAACTCATCATCATTAATAGCTTTCGCTAATAAAATACATGTTTCGGCATGGCTCGATGGTGCAAGTAATACCCATCTTTTGCCAGGAGCTAATAGTGTATCTTCTTTCAATTTAAACATTAAAACTTGAGTGTAATAGGCAATAGCTTTGTCGTAATCATCAATTACTAAAGCAATATGTGCAATATGTTTATGCATTTTTAATTTATTTTAGTGTTTCTTATTGCTCCAAAACTAACAATAAAAATATTCTTTAATAGGCATATAATTTTTTAGGTTTTCTCAATACTTTCCAGCTTAATTAAAATCAGTAATTAGCTTTTTTTGCGCAACAACAAAAATAATAATAATAAGCGTTCGCGCCCACTATTGCAAGCAAAGAATAGCGAGTTGTGAAAGTAAAAATGTGATTAAGTATATGAGATTGAAGAAAAAGAATTTGAGTAGGTTCCTAATGCGTTATTTGGGTTGAACATTCCAAAACAATATAAAATAATTGCTGCTTTAATATAATTATAAAGCTTTCGCGATAAAGTATATAAATATATTATTCAAAAAAACATTCATTTGCCACATTATTTCACATTCACCTTTGCAGAATTAAAAATAAGTTGGTTATTTGTGTAAATTTATAAAACAAAACATACATGATAATCGAAAAAAACAAGGTGGTTTCTGTAAATTACATTCTTACAGTATACGACAAAGAAGGTGAAGCAGAAACGCTTGTAGAAGAAACAAGTATTGAAAACCCATTTGTATTTTTATATGGGAATGGTGATTTATTAGAAGACTTTGAAACTGCACTCAATAGCAAAGTTAAAGGTGATAAGTTTGATTTTAAAGTAGCTTTTGAAAGAGGTTACGGACAAGTGCATGCCGACCATATTGTGAATGTTCCCATTGAAGCTTTTAAAGATGAAGATGGCAATATAGACGAAGAAATGGTAGTAGTTGGAAACACACTGCCAATGCACGATCATGAAGGTAATAGCATGCAAGGCTTGGTTCAAGAAATTACAGACACTTATGTTAAAATGGATTTCAATCATCCTTTAGCAGGTAAAAACCTTCATTTTATTGGTGAGGTTTTAGAAGTTCGCACTGCTACATTAGAAGAGTTAAGCCACGGTCATGTTCACGGACCAGGAGGACATCATCATTAATAACAATAAATAAATAAAAAGCACGAATTAAGTTTCGTGCTTTTTTTTGCTTTAAAATGTTTATCGCTTACACTTTTATATTTTTGGATTTAAATTGTTTTGCCATAGGCTCAACGGATGAATTTAAAGTAGAAATAAATGTAAATTTATGAAGAAAGTATTCAAAGACTTTTTTACATTCGAAAAAAGAGGCCAAAAAGGATTGGTACTTCTTGCTATTTTATTAATGATACAGTTGATAATACTATGGGCACTCAACTTTTACCATCCAATCAAAAATGCCTTTCCGCATCTAATTTTAGTAGACCCTCATTTACTTGATAGTCTCGAAAACCAAGGAAAGCATCAATATAGCGAGAGTAAATCAAATGAAGCATTTAATGATGATGTGGTTACTTTTCATTCGTATAAAAAAGAAGCACAGCGTTTTATATTCGATCCCAATAAATTGAATGCTACGCAATGGCAGGCGCTTGGCTTAACTAAAAAGCAAAGTGATGTTATTTTAAAATATATTAGCAAGGGTGGAAGTTTTAAAAAAGCTGCTGATGTTTTTAAAATATGGGCGGTAAAAAAAGAAACTTGGCAGCAGCTTATTCCCTATATTCAAATTGAAGAAAAAGTGCCTCAAAAGTCTTTGAGCTTGAATAACGATACAAGCTTTATAACGCAAGAAAGAAAGGCAAAAGAAAAGGCACAACGTCTTGAAGCTATTAAACAATCTCTCACATTTGAATTTAACACTTGTTCAAAATGGAATTTAAAGCAATTGGGCCTGCTCGATTCTCTTGTTATTGAAAAAGTTTTTAAGTACAAAATTGCCCTTGGTGGCTTTATAAATTTAGCGCAGTTATACGAATTGGAAGGCATAGATACCAACAACTTTAGTAAACTAAAGTCACATTTAACTTTAGATCTCATGTCGGTTAAAACTATAAATATCAACAACTGTTCAGTATCGCAGTTAAACAAACATCCTTATTTAAGCTACAATGTGGCTACAGCATTGGTAAATTACCGCAATGCTCACGGCAAATACACACAAATTACCGACCTCAAAAAGTGCATGGCCATGAACGAAAACCTATTAAAAAAAATTACTCCATACTTAAGATTGAGCGATGAGTAAAACTTAAGGAAACTATGTTTAAATCTAAATGTTTGATTTGCAAACAAGTACATTGTAACTGCAGATTAAAAATAACTTTTTCTTTGATTCTTTTATTTACATGTTACTTTTGCACATAAATATTATTTAGAATGAATTTAATTAACGTTGTTATTGCCAATGGAAATTATTTGGTGGGTGCCGCGCTAACTAACTTAGTAGAGCAATTACCCAATTTTAATTTAGTGGCTTGGGTCGAAAATCAAGATTTACTTTTCGAAAAGTTAAAATTGAATGAGGTAAATTTATTAGTGATAGACTTTACATCCGAAGGATTTGAGTGCAGCAATATTCAATGGGCAAAAAGAAATTTCCAAAAAATTGAAGTTTTAGCCATCACTGCCATGCCGCAAAAAGAAGTAATTTTAAGTTCATTTAAAGCAGGGGCGCACAGTTATATTTTAAATGATTGTGGTAGAGATGAAATTATTGAAGCATTACATAAAACAGCAGCTGGAGAAGATTTTTTATGCGGTAAAGTGCTTCATCAAATACAAATTGGTGAGTGCAGCCATGTTATTCCTAGCAACGAAATTAGTTGCCAAGGCATCTCTTTAACCGAAAGAGAGTTAGATATCGTAAAACTGATTGCAGAAGGTAACTCTAACAAACAAATTGCAGATATTTTATGTCTGAGCACCCACACAATAAATACACATCGTAAAAATATGATGAGTAAACTACGGGTAAACAATACCGCTGGCTTAGTAATGTATGCAGTAAAAGAAAATTTACTAGGTCCTAATAAATTCCTTTTTTCGAGTTTAAATTAATCGAAAAACTCGAAAAAGTACATTACTGCCGCTTGTTCTTTTTTAACGCCTTGTGCTGAGCCAATAATACTACCGCTTTTGCGGATGTCGCCATTGCTTTCTATTTTTCCAACAATGCTTCCGTTCAGGCGCACATCGCCATTGCTCTCTACTTTACCCATAATAGAACCGTTTTTACGGATATCACCATTGCTTTCTATTTTACCTTTAATACTTCCAGCAACTCGAATATCCCCATTTGATTCAAATTTTCCTTTGATGCTTCCATTGATGCGCACATCACCATTTGATTCAATTTTTCCAAATATAGAGCCGCTTTTACGCAATTCTTGAGCATGAACAAAGGTAAAAATCAATAAAGTAAAGAGCGATGTAAATAGACTTTTTTTCATGTTTTTTTAAAATTAAGGTTTAAAATTTTACTCCTAGTGTAGCTGTGATAGTTCCACTTGTTAACTTATTTGCCGAAGCTGTTGGGTTGAAAGAGCTGTTATAAATATAATATTTCTCATTATACATGCTTCTCATGTAAGAGATATCTGCAAAAAAACCATCTTGTCTGTAACCAAAACCTCCTGTAAAAAATTGTTGATCGCTCATCAAAGATTTATCTTTGAACGGACTTGCATATAATGCATATCCAAATCTAATACTAAAGGGGTTTAATTTTATTTCTGAACCTACTCTGATGTTTCCAACTGCTTGGTATTTATCTCTAATGGTATTATTTTGGTCAATAAAACTATAGCCAACAGCTCTAAAACGCGCTTCTCTATAATCAACATACTCATAATCTGCACTTATTAAACCATATTGCCCAAAAATAAATGCCAAAGAACCCACAGCACGAAACGGACTGTTAAATCTATAATCATAATTCCCTTTATCTCCGCCTCCATTGGCATCAGTACCGGCATTAATTGTTGTTCCATCGTTAAATGAAGTGGTCATGCCTGTGCTAAAGTTATCGTGCATATTAAAAAAAGTAGGTGAATGAAATGCAGCACCAATCCTAACATAGGGCATTGGCATGTATATTACACCTAATTTAAGATTCATTCCGGTTCCATCGGTGTTTAGGTAATTATTTACTGAAAAACCTTGTATATCAAAAGTGTCACTCAAGGGGCTTTCGCTATAATTACTTTCTTCCCAATAACGTATTTTTTGGATACCTAAAGTGGCTCCCATAAAAAGTTTGTTGTTGTAATTACCACCAAGTGCAATCACAGTTTCGCCCATTCCTCCTCTTTTTTCAATGGTTTTTCTTTGTGTTTTATTGATGTTGGATGGCATAGCGCTAATGTAATTGCCATTTAAAGTATCAATCAAATAAGTACTCCAAGCCATATCGGTGCCAAACGCTGGTAGGTTTGAAGGGTCTAAAGCTTTGGCTTCTGATAAATATACATCAGTTAGGCTGCTTGTTGCATTGTTGCCTTGAACAATAGCCCTATTATTAAAATTAGCCAGTCTATTATAGCCAAATCCAAATCCAAAACCTTTCCAATTGTTGCTTTTTGAATCTTGTGTTCCAGCTAATACTATCCCAAAGTTGGAAACATTAAATTGATATCTATCATCCTTATAGCTTTCTCCAAAATAATTAGTTTGAGTTGCAGCTCCTCCAACCGCAGGACTAAAAGTAAACTCCGATTTTCTATACAAGCCTATGCCGGCCGGATTTATACTCAAGGAAGAAAAGTCTGATCCCAAAGCGCCAAATGCACCTGCCATTGCTGTGCTCCTGGCCGTTCCTCCAAATTTTGTATTTGAATACCTTAGTGCATCATCTTCATTTTGTGCTATTGCATTTATAGAAAGTCCTAAAACCAATGCAGTAAGGGTAAAGCTTACACTAATAAATGTTTTCATTTTGTAATTTTTAATGAGTAATTTAAGTTAATAAAGCAGCAATTATTTTCTACCACCACTGCTTCTACCGCCACCACTGCCGCTGCTACCGCCACTTTTACTTCCTCCACCTATTGAACTTCCACCTGAACTTCTTCCACCACCGCTTGGTGCGCTATATGATGGGCTCGAATTAGAAGGTCTTGAGTAACTATTTCCACTGCCTCCCTTCGACGGAGCTGCATCGTTTCTTTGAGAACCAGAACCACCACTGTTTCTATTTGGTGTTACATTGCTCGGTTCACTTTTTGATGGTGTATTTGGTCTTGATTCGTAGCTTGGACGATTTTGATTATTGTTATAATTGGTCCCTGGATTTGCAGGTCTGCTTTCATAACTTGGTTTGCTGTTTGATGGGGCAGGGGAGTTGCTTGGTCTAGTATCAAAATTGTTGTTATTGTTTGATGGTCTGTTTTCACTAGGGCTTGCAGGCCTACTTTCATAATTGTTTGAAGGTCTACTGTTGCTAGGAACTTCAGGTCTACTTTCATAAGTATTAGCTGGTCTGCTATCATAGTTGTTAGCTGGACGATTTTCATTTGCGTTTGCAGGTCTGCTATCATAGTTGTTAGCTGGACGGTTTTCATTTGCTGGTCTGCTATCAAAGTTATTAGCAGGACGGTTTTCATTTGCGTTTGCAGGTCTGCTATCATAGTTGTTAGCTGGGCGGTTTTCATTTGCTGGTCTGCTATCAAATGTACCAGAAGGCTTGCTATTGTTTGAGTTTACAGGTTTAGCTTCAATGTTTCCATTTGCTGGTTTGGCAGTATTGCTAGTTGCAGGTCGAGTGTCATAAGAAGTGTTAGTTGCATTATCTTTAGCACTGTTAGGGCGACTGTCAAATGTTGGCTTGCTGGCATTGTTTTCTAAGGGTCTAGCAGCTGTTCCGTTAGTGTTATTGGCAGGTTTGGCAGCACTACTGTTTATATCTTTTGCAGTTATAATTCTGTCAATCCCTCTTGCATGATCAATACCATTGGCTTCTTCGTAACTTTGTGAAAGCGAATTGCCCCTGTAACCTCTTCCAATTGTTCCAGTTGTGCTTGCAGTTGTTCTTGGGCCATAATAATAGGTATTTCTATCAAAACCATTATAATAGTTTCCGTTGTTCATGCCTGCATTGTAACCATCATAATAGCCATTATTGTATCCATTGTAATAGCCATTGTTATATCCCCAACCATTATATGGGTGCCCCCATCCATAAGCATTTCCATATCCGTAAGCGTTGCCATAAGTTGGATATCCCCATCCATAAGAGTATACAGGTGAATATCCCCAACCCCAGCATGGGCGGTTATATCCCCATCCCCAACCATAATTATTGTTCCAACCATTACCCCAACTTGGTGAATATACTACTGTAGTAGTATAACCTGGGCCCCACCAATTGTATCCCATGTAAATACTTGTACCGTAGCTATTAGGGTTGTAATTGTAATAGTAGGAATTGGTATAAAATTGATCATAATAATTCCAATAGTTATTTACTGAGTGAAATCTCCTGATCCTAGAAGCGTAAGCGTAATCGTAATAATTATCATAATCAAAATCGTTATTATTATAATTATTGGTTACATAGGTATCACCATTGCTCGATTGGCTTGAAGTGTTACTTGACTGATTTTGGTTTGTATAATCGTAGTTTCCTCCGCTATTAGAATTGTTATTTTCCGAATTTTCTGAAGGGGTGTAATCACTGCTTCCTTGTGAAGTTTTATTGTTAGCAGCATTGCTGTTGTTACCACTGTTGTTATTGCTGTTGTTGGCTGGAGGCGTGTTTTTGGCGTTAAAATAAACGTCATCATCATTACTTCGGCTGGTTTGTTTAGCTGTGTTGCAACTTGCAAGTGCTAAACTGCTAATAGCTATAATTGAGAAGAGTGTTTTCATGTCTTTTAAATTTATTTGGTTAGACAATTCGATTCGGTAAAAGTTTAATCTTATTTTTGAGCCCTGAAAAAGGGATCGATCACAAAATTACAAATACTATACCAAAAAAAATATGGCTAAGGATTTCACAACAATGGAAGAGAATTACTCGCAATGGTACAACGATTTAGTTATCAAAGCTGACCTTGCAGAAAACAGTGCAGTTAGAGGTTGCATGGTAATAAAACCGCATGGTTATGCTATTTGGGAAATGATGCAACAAGCACTTGATAAAAAGTTTAAACAAACAGGTCATGTAAACGCCTATTTTCCTTTATTTATACCTAAATCTTTTTTTAGTAAAGAAGCATCTCATGTTGATGGTTTTGCTAAAGAATGTGCTGTTGTAACACATTATCGCCTTAAAAATTCGCCTGATGGCAAAGGCATTGTGGTTGATGAGGATGCTAAGTTGGAAGAAGAATTGATCGTGCGACCGACTTCTGAAACTATTATTTGGCATACTTATAAAGGCTGGATTCAATCCTACAGAGATTTACCCTTGTTAATTAATCAATGGGCCAATGTGGTGCGTTGGGAAATGCGAACACGTTTGTTTTTAAGAACGGCTGAGTTTTTATGGCAAGAAGGTCATACAGCGCACGCTACAGCAGATGAAGCTATTGAAGAAACAGAAAGAATGTTGGATGTATATGCAGATTTTGCTGAAAACTTTATGGCCATGCCAGTTATAAGAGGTAAAAAAACAGCCAATGAGAGATTTGCAGGTGCGCTTGATACCTATTGTATCGAAGCTTTAATGCAAGATGGAAAGGCTTTACAGGCAGGAACTTCCCATTTTTTAGGACAAAACTTTGCAAAGGCTTTTGATGTTAAATTTACTTCTAAAGAAGGGAAGTTGGAGTATGTTTGGGCTACCTCTTGGGGCGTTTCAACACGATTAATGGGTGCGCTTATTATGTCGCATTCTGACAATCAAGGTTTAGTGCTGCCACCAAAGTTAGCGCCAATACAAGTGGTTATAGTGCCTATTTATAAAGATGATGAGCAATTGCAAAAAATAAATGCATACGCAAATCAATTAAAAAAAGAATTAGAAGATAGGGACATTAGGGTTAAATACGACAATAGAGATAATCAGCGACCAGGATGGAAATTTGCTGATTATGAATTTAAAGGTGTACCACTTAGAATTGCTATTGGTGGCAGAGACATGGAAAATGGCACGGTGGAATTGGCCAGAAGAGATACCAAAGAAAAGCATACTGTGCCACAAGAAGGCTTAACACAGGAAATTGCTGGCTTACTTACTGAAATCCAAGATGGCTTGTTCCAAAAAGCATTGAAATATAGAGATAGTATGATTCATCAGGTAGAAACTTATGACCAATTTAAAGATGTTTTAGAAAATAAAGGCGGATTTATTTCGGCCCATTGGGATGGAACACCAGAAACTGAAGAATTGATAAAACAAGAAACAAAAGCTACAATTAGGTGTATTCCTCTGAACAATCCCTTAGAAGAAGGCGTATGTATTTATTCTGGAAAGACTTCTACGCAAAGAGTTTTATTTGCAAAAGCTTACTAAATCAACCGACATGGATCAAAATTTGCAAGATCAAATCATCAAAGTTATCAAAGAAAAATCTAGCGTTAAGCAAGATATTTTTCAAGAAACACGAGCTGCGTTCTGCATGCTAAAAGATATTGCAAAAACTGAAGCTGATAATTTAAAGCGCGCAGTTTTAGCTATTGACAAACGCGTAGCAATTGAATTTAATGATCGAAGTGAATTTATGTTTGAGTTGAAAGTTGCGGGTGATTTACTTGTTTTTCAGATGCATACAAATATTTTTGAGTTTGATGGAGGGCATTACATAAAAAAGTCACCCTATGTTTTGCATAACGAAATGCGCTCATTTTGTGGATTGATTAGCGTATACAATTTTTTGGCGGATAGCTTTAAGTATTATCGCGTAAACGATGTAGGTTATTTAATGGGCCGAATTTTTGTAAATAAGGAAACACATTATTTTGTGGAAAGTAAAAACAGGAAAATTACAATTGGTCATAACGATTTTGGAAATGAAAAATTTACGGCTGAAAAGGCCCTTAATTTGCTTCAAACCATTATTTTAGCCACCTTGGAATTTGATTTATACACACCGCCCTACGAAACACAAAAAGAAATAACTGTCTCGGAAATTAATGAATCTACCAGTAATATTAACATTCAAACAGGTAAAAGGCTTGGGTTTAAATTTCAGTTTGAAGATGAAAAAGGAATAAAATAGCAATAAATGATAAAATATTTTTTGTGTTTCAGAAAAATGTTTTACATTTGCGCTCCGTTTCAAAAAAACGAGGCCCGTTCGTCTAGGGGTTAGGACGCCAGGTTTTCATCCTGGTAAGAGGGGTTCGATTCCCCTACGGGCTACGAAGTTAAAGAGTAAAGAAGAAGAATTAATTATTATTAAAACTAAACAAAATGGCTAATCATAAGTCAGCAATTAAAAGAATCAGATCAAACGATGCAAAACGTGTTGATAACCGTTATTACGCAAAAACTACGCGTAATGCTATTAAAGCACTTCGTTCATTAGCTGATAAAAAAGAAGCTGAAACCAAGTTAATTGATGTAATTTCAATGATTGATAAGTTAGCTAAGAAAAATGTAATTCATAAGAACAAAGCAGGTAATATTAAGTCAAAATTGACTAAGCACGTTACTGCTTTAGCATAGTAATTTCAATAATATTTTAAAAAAAGCCTCTCAATTTTAGGGGCTTTTTTGTTTTTTAACCCTTGAAGTTTTTTAAAATCTGCAAGGGCTGTTTTTGATTTAGCATGTAATACCAATGTGATTTATAAATTATGCCAATCATTTAAAATCATACATTGGTAAATGCCGATCGGAAAAAAGTTTGGGACAAATGCCGTGAAAAAATTTGGGCCATTGCTTATTTCACATCGGTATAAATTCAACAAAAGCTAGGCAAAAGCGCGCAATATATACCTGTTAGGTTTTTAAAAGCTGACAGGTCTTTTTTTTTAATTCCCTTTTGAATAAAGTTAAAATGATTTAGCTTTACACGAAATTTACAACATTGCTTAAAAGTAAATCGCCCGGCGCTTTAGCCTTTACTAAATTATTAAAAAACAAACCAGCAGTTTTTGGTTTGGTTGTAATTCTACTCGCCATCTTAACAGCTATTTTAGGCGCCAATATTAGAAAAGACAAAACATTAATGGCCAAGGAAATGTTATTGCCCATTGCTGCACAAAAACCAGGTTTTGAAGTTAAAATGCTTAAAGTATTGAACGGTAAAACAATTAACGAAAAAAACTTTTTTAACTTGCTTTTTTTCGGAGGTAGGGAAAATTTATATAAATACATTCCAATATCTAAGTATCGTTTTGTTGGCGATGAAATTTTATATAATGATTATAGTGGCGATCCTAAAAACTTAATGCCGGAGCAGAAAATGAAGATGGTGACCGCAGTTTATGCAATTGCCAAATCTAACTATGATGAAAAATCAAAAGAAATTTCATTTATCCATGAAAATGGTAAAAATAAAAGCATAAGGCAGCAAGAAATCATTAAAATTATTGAATCTAATATCCAAACTGAAACCTATTTGTTAGGTACTGATAAATATGGACGTGATTTGCTGAGTAGGCTTTTGGCCGGAACAATTATTTCACTTTCTGTAGGATTAATAGCAGTTTTTATTTCTTTGCTCGTTGGTGTTTTTATGGGCGCTGTTGCAGGTTATTACGGAGGAAGGGTTGATGCCATCATAACTTGGTTTATTAATGTAATATGGTCGATTCCTACCTTGCTATTGGTAATTTCAATTACGTTGTTGTTAGGAAAAGGTTTTTCTCAAATATTTATTGCCGTGGGCTTAACCATGTGGGTTGAGGTTGCCAGAATTACAAGAGGACAATTTTTAAGTTTGCGCGAAAAGGAATTTGTAGAAGCGGCGAGGGCCCTAGGTTATAAACCCTTCAGGATAATTTTTAAACACATTTTACCCAATGCTTGGAGTCCTTTAATTGTTATTTCGGCCAGTAATTTTGCAAATGCTATTTTAATAGAGGCAGGATTAAGCTTTTTGGGGGTTGGGGCACAGCCACCTATGCCAAGTTGGGGCAATATGATTAAAGAACACTACGGCTACATTGTGCTTGATAAAGCTTATTTAGCGCTTGCGCCAGGTTGTGCCATTATGTTATTGGTTTTGGCTTTTACTTTGTTGGGGAATGGCTTGCGCGATGCCTTAGATACGCGTTCAATAAATTAAATAAAATGAAAAATAATGTAATAATAAGAAAAGGTGTTGTGGCAGATTTACCAGCAGTGCTTGGGCTTATAAAGGAATTGGCAGTATACGAAAAAGCACCCAATGAGGTAAGTGTAAGCCTAATTGAAATGGAGCAGCAAGGGTTTGGCGAAAGGCCTATATTTGAGTTTTTTGTAGCTATTGAAGTAGGAAAAACAATTGGATTGGCCTTGTACTACTACAAATACTCTACCTGGAAAGGGCGATGTTTGTTTTTAGAAGACATTATTGTAACTGAATCAAAAAGAGGTTTAGGTGTGGGCAAATTATTGTTTAATGAAGTGGGCAATGTAGCACAAGCACAAGGGGTAAGAAGAATGGAATGGCAAGTGTTGGATTGGAACGAATCAGCCATCAACTTTTATAAAAAAATGCCTGTACTTTTAGATGCCGAGTGGATTAATTGTAAATTGACAAATAAGGAGCTGAATGAGATTTATGGGAGTACAATGCTTTGATGAAAATTAGCTAGTATTGTTGAACACAAATTGCGCACTATGAACAGGGTATTTATTTATAAAGCTGTTTTTTGTTGCTATAAGAATTATTTGTTTCATTTGTTTTCCTGTTTTTGCAAAACAAGTTTAGTATGAACTTGTTATTTATACGTATTAAAATAAATATTATTCCTTTGTAAATGAAAATCAACTATACCTTTTTATATTTTCTGCTTTTTTCAACCACTTTGTTTGCACAAGAGTGGGTTAAAAAAATGGAAGACCCGAATGCTAACTTTTTTGAGATACAGCAATCATTTAATAAGCATTGGAAAAAGCAAGAACGTAAAGAAAAATTGAAAAGTTTTTTTATGTTTGATAGAAAAGATGAAATAGAAAGTGAAGGTTTACTTTTGTATAAACGTTGGGAACATACAATAAAACCTCGTGTTTTTCCTTCGGGCGATAGGTCACTAATGTTGGAGAGTGGAAAAGAAATGGAAAGGTTAATAGCTGATCCAATTTACAGAAGTTCTATGCAAGCCAGCGGAAATTGGCAACCTATGGGTGCATTTACTGTGCCTACTGATGGTGGTGGTGCGGGAAGATTAACATGTGTAAGATTTCATCCTACCCAGCCGAATACAATTTTTGCTGGTGCCCCAGTGGGTGGACTTTGGAAATCTATAGATGCTGGTGCTACTTGGACAGTAATGACAAGTGTATTGCCCTCATTAGCTGTGAGCGATGTTGCAGTTGATGCAAACAATCCTAATATAATATATTTGGCCAGTGGTGACTTAGCAGCGGGCGATGCACCTGGCATTGGCGTTTTGAAATCGGTTGATGCAGGCCTTACATGGCAGATAACAGGATTAAATTTTACAGTATCGCAAGGAAGATATGTTTCAAGAATAATCATTGACCCAACTAATTCAAATATACTTTGGGCTGCAGCAAGCAATGGTATTTATAAATCGAACAATGCAGGTGTAAATTGGACCAAGGTGCTCACTACAAACAATGTTAGGGATTTGGAATTAAAGCCAGGAACTAGTAATGTTTTGTATGCCACTTCAAATACTAATTTTTATAAGTCAACCGATGGCGGAACAACCTTTGTTTCTATTTCATCTGGTTTGCCCATAGCAAGCAGCTCTTCAAGGATGTCAATAGCAGTTACACAAGCTAACCCAGAACTTGTTTACTTAGTATCATCTAATTCCTCCAACAATGGGTTTAAAGGGATTTACAAAAGCAATGACTCGGGCACAAACTTTATACTGCAAGCCGATTTCCCAAATTTGCTTGGTTGGGATTGGGATGGAGCTGATACAGATGGACAAGGATGGTATACACTAAGTATTGCTGTTTCACCATTGGATGAAAATATAGTAGCTGTTGGTGGAGTTAACATTTGGCTTTCGACTGATGGTGGGAATAATTGGAATATTGAAGCCCATTGGCAAGGTGCAAATGGCACAGCTTATGTGCATGCCGATGTGCACGATTTGATATTTAAACCGAATGCCGGGATATTATTTGCAGGCGCTGATGGTGGTATTTTTCGATCAACAATTGGTTCGGGCAATTGGAGCGACTTAAGCAATGGTTTACAAATTGGGCAAATGTATAAATTGGGCTGCTCGGCTACAAATTCATCACTTGTTTTGCAAGGCTGGCAAGATAACGGTACAAATCAATACAGCTCAGGCCAATGGGCGCATATTTTAGGTGGCGATGGAATGGAGTGTTTTGTAGATTGGAATGACCCAAATTATCAATATGGAGAATCGCAATATGGAAATATAAGTAGGTCGAGTAATGGTGGTAATAGTTTTCAAGGGATCAAAAATAATATTAATGAAGACGGTGAGTGGGTAACACCTTGGATGCAGCATCCAAGCGCAGCAAATACCTTATTTGCAGGGTATAAAAATGTATGGAAATCAACTAATAGAGGAAATAGTTGGACCCAAATATCTAATTTAAATATTGGCGGATTAACTATTTTGAAAGTAGCTAAAAGTAACCCATCATATATTTATATTTCGAACAGTACGTCAATAAATAAAACAAGTAATGGGGGTACTAGTTGGAGTTCGATAACTGTGCCTAGTGCTGGTTCAAATCCGATTACCGACATTGCGATTGACCAAACTAACCCTGATAAAATATGGATCTGTAGATCGGGTTACAATGCAACAAATAAAGTTTATAAATCTATAGATGGAGGTGCAACGTGGCAAAATTTAAGTGCAGGCTTGCCAAATATTCCAGTAAATACAATAGTAAATCAAACAGGAACAGCTGATGGCATTTATGTAGGAACTGACTTTGGCGTATATTATTTTGATGACATTATCAATATGTGGGTGCCTTATATGAATGGTTTGCCTAATGTGCGTGTTGATGAATTAGAAATTCAATATAATAGTAATAAACTGAGGGCTGCAACCTACGGCAGAGGTTTATGGGAAAGCAGTATTTATAATCCAAGTAGCCAATTGCCTTTTGCAAATTTTAATGCCGATGTTGTAAGTGGATGTCCTGGTTTTACAGTTCAATTTACGGATAATTCCTTTAACAATCCTACATCTTGGTTGTGGTCGTTTCCTGGAGGTAACCCCTCCACCTCAACAGATCAAAATCCGATTGTTACTTATAGCAATCCTGGTACTTATAATCATGTTAGTTTAATAGCAACAAATGGTTTTGGAACAGACTCAATTACAAAACTAAATTACATATCAGTCAGCCCAGCCATTATTCCAATCATTACGCTAACAGGTAATGACACCCTTTGCGAGGGGGCGAGTGTTATTATAAAATCAAGCAATGCTCAAACTTATCAATGGTATCCAAATAATTTTGGCAATATTTCTTTTAGTACTGACACTTCAGGATATTATGCCATTAAAACGGTTGATGTTTTTGGCTGTGCTACTTATTCAGATACCATACAAATAGTTGTTTTGCCTAATCCTGCGTCTGCAGTGATAAGCATCAGTAATGATACTTTATTTGCAAATACATTAGGCAATTTACAGTGGTATTACAATGGTGCTGCAATTTTAGGAGCTACCAATTCATTTTATTTAGCCAATCAAACAGGAGCATATTCAGTTGGTGTGATTGGGAGCAACGGCTGCTCAGCTTTGTCGAATAGTATCGCAACAGGTATAGAGGCTGCAAATGCTGAAACAAATGATTGGAACATTTATCCAAATCCAAACACGGGTAAATTTACGCTTGAAATTGGGGATGTAAATTCAGGAATAATTAACGTATCAATAACAGCTATTGAAGGTAGTATTGTTTATGAGAAAGTATTCAGCGCGAAAGATCAAGTAAATGGCTTATTAAGTATTAACTGCGATTATTTGTCAGCGGGTAATTATATTATTTCATTAAAAGGTCAAAAGCATGTTCAATACAAGAAAATTACGATTGCAAAAAATTAGTTTTCATTAAGAAACTTGCGCGAACTTTTTTTTGAGCAAAGCATTGATGAAAATAGTGCTTAATATAAACGCTGTGCCCCAATAAAAACCATTGCTTAGGTAAGCACTTTCTCCTAGGAATAGGGCTGCAATAATAATCGTATATAAAGGTTCTAGATTGATACTAAGCACCACAGTATAGGGACTAATTTCTTTCATAATTTCTACGCCAATTACAAAAGTAAAAGCCGTGCATACAATGCCAAGTATAATTAACCAAAGATAATCAGCAAGCGACACCATAAAAAAAGAAGCGTTAAAGTTGCCGTTAAAAATAAAGTAAACAGAGAGGAGTATAAAACCTCCAATAAGTTCATAAAAAGTAAGTGTGTAGGCGTTACTGTTCTTAATAAGTATTCCATTTAATACTGGGAAAATAGAAGCTAATAAGGCTGATATTATGCCGTATATCATGCCCAGTTTATAGGTATAATTTATTTTAAAAATTAGGTATAAGCTAAGTATAATAATGAGCCCAAGAATTACTTCATAAATAATAATTTTTCTTTTATAAAAAAGAGGTTCAATTAGCGCTGTAAAGAAGGTGGAAGATGATAAACAAACTACAGCAATGCTCACTGGCGCTGCTTTAATACTTAAATAGAAAAATACCCAATGCGATGCAATTATAACACCTGTAATTCCATAAAATAACAATTGTTGTTTGCTGCATTTTATATTTTGCTTTTTAATACCTCTTATAAAAATAAAAAGTGCCACTATGGCTATTAATAACCTGTACCAAACTAAATTTTGAGCAGGTATTGTAATGAGTTTACCTAAAATGCCAGTAAATCCAAAAATAAATACAGTTAAGTGTAAAAGGAAATAGTTTTTATAGCGAGTAAACAGAATGATATGGTTTTAGTTTGTTTTTACAATTCTAAATGCTGTTCTTTTATTTTCTTGATCTTCATTTTCGCTGCATTTACGCCATCTTTACATTTGCTAATCAATATTGAGATGCGTGATAAGTTTGCCTGCAGCCCTCCATTTATTGATGCTTTTGCCTTAAAAAATTGCTTTGTAATACAAATGCAATAAGCAAAGTAATTTTTAATGATCTCATGTATAAATGATGCGCAAAATAGTTTAGCCAATCAAAATTCCGGCAATGGTTGCCGATAAATAACTGGCTAAAGTACCGCAAATAAGCGCTTTGAAACCAAGTCTTGCGAGGTCTTGTCGTCGATCAGGAGCTAATTCGCCAATGCCACCCACTTGAATGGCAATACTACTAAAGTTGGCAAAGCCGCAAAGCGCAAAACTTACAATTGTAAGTGCTTTTTTACTTAATACACCAGCTTTAATCATTGCAGATAAATCGCTGTAAGCAACAAATTCGTTTATGACCATTTTTGTACCTAGGAGCCCACCAACTTGTGAAGCTTCGTTCCAAGGAACGCCCATTGCGAAAGCAAAAATAGAAAAGAATGCACCAAGTATTTGTTTTAATGATAGTACATTTAAATCAATTCCAACAGCAGAAAGTGACATTCCTGCCGACATCATTCCTCTGCCGGTGTAGCCTAAAATAGCATCAATCATAGCAATTAATGCAATGAAGCCAATTAACATTGCAATAACATTTAAAGAAACTTTTAGGCCATCAGAAGCTCCATGCGATATTGCATCCATTAAATTAGCATGGGCTTTTTTTATTTCTAATTTTACAGTGCCTTTGGTTGTTGACTCTTCTGTTTCGGGAAGTACAATTTTTGATATTACCAATGCCCCGGGAGCTGCCATTAAACTGGCGGCAATTAAATATTCGGCAGGCACACCCATTGAAATGTAAACAGCCATAACTCCGCCAGCAATACAAGCCATGCTTCCTGCCATTGAAGCTAATATTTCGCTCATAGTCATGCTGCTTATGTATGGTTTTATCATAATTTGCGCTTCAACTTGACCAACGAAAGCACTTGCTACATTACTTATAGCTTCGCTACCGCTCACGCCCATTAACCAATGCACAGCTTTTGCAACAACAGCAACAATTCTTTGCATTAAACCAATATGATAGGCAATGCTTACTAAAACTGAAACAAAAATGATGGTGGGCATTATTTTAAACATAAAAATAAAGCTGCTACCTGCGCCAAAAACGCTTTCTAATTTTTCTTTATTGACCAAAATTCCGAATACAAAATCGGCACCACGGTCACTAAATTCTAGTAATTTACTTACAGCATTTCCTAATTTACCAAAGATAGCTTGACCTAAGGGAACTTTAAGAATAAAAACTGCCAATAAGGCTTGTAACAGCAATCCAGTGCCAACTAAGCGATAGTTAATTTGCTTTTTATTATTGCTCAATAAATAAGCAATTCCAAGGATTAAAATAATTCCAATCAGACCAGTAAATCTATCCATAAAAGTGAGTGTACTTAAATTTAGTTATTGTATTCAATAAACCAAATATAAGAAATTTGAAACACAATGATATGCTTAATGAAATTCTTATTTTAAATATGTATGGCTAAGATATTCACAAATGGTTGTTTTAAATCAAAAAAAGTATTTTGAGGAACTTGTCTTTTGCATTATTATTTTGATTTTATTTGCATTGGAGGTTGGCATGGCTATAAAAAATAAATCACAAAATTTAGTAGTAATTGGAAGAAGAGAACGAATTAGTTTTCCTGATTTGCATTTGTTTAACATTGAAGCAAAGATAGATACAGGCGCCTATTCAACTACTATTCATTGTTATGATATAGCAGTTAAAATTATAAATGGGAAGTCGATTTTATGTTTTAAATTACTTGATCCTGGGCATGAAAATTTTACAAGTGCAGCGCAGCAATTTGAAAATTTCAAGCTAAAAACTTTTAAAAATTCATTTGGCGACCAAGAAGATCGGTATGTAATAAAAACGCTTATTTTATTGGGGAAAAGAAAAGTTAGAGGTTCTGTTTCGCTCACAAGCAGATCAAATATGCGCTTTCCGGTGCTCGTTGGAAGGAAGTTATTAAAGGGTAGATTTTTAGTAAATGTTGCTGAGGAACATCTTTTAGAGTCGTTAAAATAAAACTCAATATAAATTAAATGAAAATAGCTATTTTATCAAGAAACCCTTCCTTGTACTCCACTAGGAGATTGCTCGAAGCTGGCAAACAAAGAGGGCACGAAATGCTTATTTTGGATCATCAAAAATGTGTATTGGTAATTGAACAAGGCAAGCCCAAAATAGTATATGGTGGGAACGATGTAGTTGGTGTTGATGCTATTATTCCAAGGATTGGTGCTTCGGTAACTTTTTATGGGGCAGCTGTGGTGAGACAGTTTGAACAAATGAAAATATTTTCGGCAGTAGAGTCGCAAGCACTTGTGCGCTCAAGAGATAAATTAAGAAGTTTGCAGTTGTTGGCTAAGTCTGGTATTGGCATGCCTAAAACAGCTTTTGCCTCACATCCAAAGGATATTGACAATGTTTTAGAACAAGTTGGAGGCGCGCCTGTTGTTATTAAACTGTTAGAAGGCACGCAAGGAATTGGTGTTATTTTGGCTGAAACTAGAAACTCAGCAAAATCAGTAATTGAGGCTTTTTTAGGGGTTGAGGTGAACATACTTGTTCAAGAGTTTATTAAGGAAGCTAAAGGTGCTGATGTGCGCGCATTTATTGTTGATGGACAAATTGTTGGCGCTATGAAACGTCAAGGTGCTGAAGGAGATTTTAGGTCAAATTTGCATAGAGGCGGTGTTGCAACTGTAATAGAGCTAACATCAGTAGAAAAAGCAACTGCAATTAAAGCAGCAAAAAAATTAGGCTTAGCCATTGCCGGTGTTGATATGTTGCGCAGTGAAAGAGGCCCATTGGTAATGGAAGTAAATTCATCACCTGGATTAGAAGGGATAGAAGGAGCTACAAAGGTTGATATTGCTGGAAAGATTATAGAATATGTAGAGCGAAATGAGTTTACAGGACATGAATAATTTATAAGTAAAACGATTACTTATTATGTGATATTCTTATTTTAATGATGCAAAAAAGAGAGGTAGATTTTTTAGTTATAGGTTCTGGTATTGCGGGTATTAGCTTTGCTTTAAAAGTGGCAGCTTTTGGGAAAGTGTTGATGTTAACTAAATCTGATGAAGATGAAAGCAACACTAAATACGCACAAGGCGGCATTGCTGCAGTAATGTATGAACCAGATTCTTATCGCAAACACATAGAAGATACATTAATTTGTGGAGATGGTGTTTGTGATGAGCAAATTGTAAAACTAGTCATTGAAGAGTCGACGCAAAGAATTGATGAATTGATTAATTGGGGCGCTCAATTTGATAAAACAGAAGCGGGTAATTATGATTTAGCAAAAGAAGGCGGACACTCAGAAAAGCGAATACTACATCATAAAGACAATACAGGCTTTGAAATAGAAAGAGCGCTTTTAGCACAAGCTCATTCGCATCCTAATATTGAGATATTAGCTCATTATTATGCCATGGAAATAATTACACAACATCATCTTGGAATATGGGTAAATAGCCAAACACCAGGCATTGAATGTTATGGAGTTTACGCTTTAAATCTTAAAACAGAAAAGATTGAAATTATTGCTGCTAAAACAATTCTAATGGCTTCAGGTGGCTGCGGTCATATTTATGAAAGTACAACCAATCCTACCATTGCCACAGGAGATGGAGTAGCCATGGTTTACAGGGCTAAAGGTAAAATTAAGGATATGGAATTTATTCAATTTCATCCAACATCTTTATATCAACCAGGGCAACATCCTTCTTTTTTAATTTCAGAGGCAGTTAGAGGTTTTGGAGCCGTGCTTAAAAATAAGGCAGGCGAAGCTTTTATGATAAAATATGATAAAAGGAAAGACCTTGCCCCACGTGATATTGTAGCGCGGGCCATTGATAACGAAATGAAAACACGCGGCGATGATTTTGTTTATTTAGATTGCAGAGATTTAAATCAGGCCGATTTTATCAAACATTTTCCTAATATTTATAACAAATGTTTATCACTTAATATTGATGTTTTTCAAGCTTTAATTCCAGTTGTTCCGGCTGCACATTATATGTGCGGAGGTATTGATGTTGATGAATTTGGAAGAAGTAGTATTAAAAATTTGTACGCAGTTGGCGAGTGTTCAAGAACGGGCTTGCATGGTGCAAATAGATTGGCATCTAATTCATTGCTTGAAGCTTTAGTTTTTTCTCATAGAGCAGCGGTGCATGCTATTGAAACTGCCAGTCAAATTTCATTAATGAATGGCATTCCAGATTGGGATGCAGAAGGCACTGCCAGCCCCGAAGAAATGGTATTAATTACACAAAGTTTAAAAGAGTTACAAGCCATTATGAGTAATTATGTTGGCATTGTGCGTTCAGATTTACGTTTAAAACGTGCATTTGATAGACTACTTATTCTTCATAAAGAAACAGAAAATTTGTATGAAAGAACCACAGTAAGTAAACAACTTTGTGAATTAAGAAACATGATTAAAGTAGGTTATGTAATTATAAAACAAGCCATATTGCGCAAAGAGAGCAGAGGATTGCACTATAATTTAGATCATCCTAAATTGAACGCTTAAAAATTTAATTTTTTATCCATTTACCATTCCTTTCTTCACCATTTACATTGATTAACGTATAAAAATAAATGCCATTGGCCCAATTTTCGGTGTTGATGGTTATAAATTTATCATCACAAAATGTTTGACAAATTAGATTTCCAGTGCTGTTATAAAATAAAAGAGTAGCATTTCTTTGACTATTTGATAATGTTAAATGCAAATTATCTTCGCCTGGATTTGGAAATAATACTAAATCTAATTTGTTCTTTTTTTCATTGATTGCTGTTGGAAAACTACAAATCAAATAATTTCTAAAATCGTTGTAGGTATTGAAAATGGTGGCGTATTGCATAGGCGAAAAATAATCTCTGCAGTTTTTTCTGGAGTAACTCATGATGTTGTTTGGATCAGGTGCATAAGGCATTCCATTGGCATCTGTGGCAGTTCCAGTGTATATGCAATTTGAGCTTACAATACTGTTGCTTAAGGTTGGATCTGCAGGTGTATCACAAATATAATCACCTTCGGTGGCACAATTACTTCCATCAACTAATTCATCGGCTGAACCACCATGTGTGTGTGGGAGCCCAAATAAATGTCCTAATTCATGTGCTAAAGTACTTCCGTTTGTAGCACAATTGGCAGCCATCATCACATAATCTTCGCTTGGCGGATACTGAGAATAGCCACATAAACTAGAACCGCCAGAACTTGTAACTGTATTTGCGAAATACATATTTACCACATTATTTGAATAAAACTGATTTAATACATCTGTGTGATGTAAGTTATAGTCAAAATCATAATAATAATCATCATTAATAATTTGTGGGGCAATGCACTCAACAAATACTAATCCGGCATTAGCATAAAAATGATTTACGGAATCTATTTCGGCATAAATTTCTGCTAAAGTTAAATTAGCGCTGCCATTAGAGGATTTAAAAAGATGAATTTGAAAAGGAATTAAGGTTAATTGACCTCCGCGTTGATTCGTTTTTGCTTGTTTAGTTTTTAAATTGTTAAACCAGCTTTGTTTGTCGGCTGTGCCACATTCTTTTTGTGTTTGCGCATTTGCTGTGCTGAATGAAACACAAACTCCCAATAATAAATTTAAAAACCTTAAGCGCATATCATGTCGATGTTAGGAAACAAATATATATAAATATCAAAAACGGATAGGCAATATATAATGTTTATTGGGTTCATTAATATTGTTGATTTAAAATTAAAAGCAACTTAAAATTTTACCATTTAGGACATTCCTTTTATTACTTTTGCAATTATAAAATTTTAAAAAATGATTATTGCACCTTCTGTTTTATCGGCCAATTTTGGCAATTTACAGCGCGATATTGAAATGATAAACAATTCAGAAGCCGATTGGTTTCATGTAGATGTGATGGATGGTGTATTCGTACCCAATATTTCATTTGGATTTCCCGTATTAAAAGAAATAAAAAAGCACGCAAAAAAAACAATTGATGTGCATTTAATGATTGTAGAACCACAACGATATATTGATGAATTTTGCATTCAAGGGGCCGATATCATTTCTGTTCATATTGAGGCTTGCACACATTTACACCGAGCTATTCAACAAATAAAATCATTAAATATAAAAGCAGGCGTAGCAATCAATCCGCATACTCCTGTAAGTGCGTTACAAGATATAATTGCAGATATTGATTTAGTATGCATGATGTCAGTTAACCCTGGTTTTGGCGGACAAAAATTTATTCAAAACACCTATAAAAAAGTGAAGGAATTAAAGCAAATGATTATTGCCAGTGGCTCAAATGCTTTAATTGAAATTGATGGTGGTGTTGATTTTGAAAATGCAGCTTTGCTCAAAGAAGCAGGAGCTGATGTTTTGGTAGCGGGCAATACAGTATTTTCGCATCCTTCACCAACCGAGGCAATTGCTAAATTAAAGCAATTTTAACCCAGATTACGCATTAGAAATGCGTAAACGATAAAGAAATTGTAAATCAGATTTTTACAAATCTGATAACATTTTCTAATACCGATAGCTATCGGTAGGGATTAACCCAACTAAATCAAGTAGTTCGATTTTTTAAATCTCCTATTGATTAATTTGGGTTTAACTTAAATTAAAACGTTCAACAGCCATATCGGCTACTGTATTTCCAATGGCTAAACAAGCTGTAGCTGCAGGCGATGGCGCATTTAAAATGTGAATAGCATTGCCACTTCCTTCAATTTTAAAATCATCAATCATTTCGCCTTGTGGCGATAAAGCCATAGCACGCACACCAGCCCTGCCCGGAACAATATCATCCATTTCTAAACTTGGAATAAGTGTTCTTAAGCGTTTTAAGAAATAAGCCTTAGAAAAAGCGCCTCTGTATTCATCTAAACCAAAGCGCCAATGCTTCGCAAAAAATTTCCAGGTGCCGCCAAATCCAAAAGCTTCGGCCGTATCTTTAAAATTAAAATCGGTTTTATTATAGCCTTCTCTTTTAAATACAAATACCGCATTTGGACCACACTCCACACCACCATGAATCATGCGTGTAAAATGCACGCCTAAGAATGGAAACTGTGGATTAGGCACTGGATAAATTAAATTCTTCACTTTGCTCATCCCTTTTTCGGAAAGGTCGTAATAATCACCTCTAAAACCAACAATAGCGGAATCTGATTTGGCACCTTCTTTTTTAGCAATTCTATCGCTTTGCAATCCAGCACAAGTAATTACATATTTTGCTTCAAAATTTCCTTTATTGGTAATCACTGTGGTGCTTGAAGCGCCTTTTTGAAAAGCTGTGGCTTCGGTGCCCAGCATTATTTTACTTTGCGGAAATTTAGCTGTAATTAATTCTCCCAATCTAACTGTTAAACCTACATAGTCAATAATGCCTGTGCATGGCACATAAATACCACCAATGCCAAAGGCATAAGGCTCAATTTCACGCACTTTAGCTGCATCAATAATCTCAAGCCCTTCCACCCCATTGGCCAAACCATTATTAAAAACTTTGTTCATGTGTGCCAATTCCGATTCTTGCGTGGCCACAATTAACTTTCCACAAATATCATGATCTACTTTATTTTCTTTAGCAAAAGCCACCAACTCTCTTCTTCCATCTACACAGTTTTTTGCTTTAAAAGAACCTGGTTTATAATAAATACCAGAGTGTATTACACCTGAATTACGCCCAGTTTGATGTGCTGATAAACGATCTTCTTTTTCGAGTATTAGTATTTTTTTATTGGGATAACGCATATTTAATTTGTATGCGGTGGAAAGTCCAACACAACCGCCTCCAATAACAATGATATCGTACATAATAAAATTTTTGATGGGCAAAGTTAGCAATAGATAAATAAATACAGTAATGAAATATTTTCTATCCTTGGCGAAAATTAATTTTAACTCAATAGCGTCCTAAACGATTAAAATAAGAAAGGGTAGTTTTTTAACTCAAAGTTTACCTTTGAGGTGCACAAAAAAATATCCCCTTTCTCATGGCAAATATAACTTTGTTTTCTCAAATCATATCAAAATTAGATCGTACAAAATTTT